>NZ_JBHUGI010000033.1:0-616 GCF_042681925.1 Sporosarcina siberiensis | reverse complement strand
GGTATGTGAAGTCTAGACATTCGGAATATAGATCTTTGATCTATAAAATGAAGAGTATAAATATTCTTCGCTAACGACGTTTTGCGTTCAGTTTTGAAGGTTTAGAGAATAGCATAAAACATTGCTTAGCTAACTTTATTTTCGATGTCTTTAGTAGAAGTATTATTATTTCTTCTGAAAGAATGGAAAAAAGGAGAGCTAATGTTTAAAGCTTGAAACTATTATTCAAACTTCATATGTATTCCCGGAAGGGGCCTATAGCTCAGCTGGTTAGAGCGCACGCCTGATAAGCGTGAGGTCGATGGTTCGAGTCCATTTAGGCCCACCATTTAAATTCTGGGGCCTTAGCTCAGCTGGGAGAGCGCCTGCCTTGCACGCAGGAGGTCAGCGGTTCGATCCCGCTAGGCTCCACCAATTACTCCGTAGGGAGTATTTTTGTTCATTGAAAACTGGATAAAACGACATTAATAAAAACAATCAAGAATCAATCATGTATATTATGCAAATAATATACAGTACCTTTTTAAGAATCTGGATTTGCATCGCTGCAATGAACGATTCGCTAATCGGGATATTCGAGAAACAACGCTTTTGCGTCGAGTATTGAAACCCAATG
>NZ_JBHUGI010000032.1:589439-657779 GCF_042681925.1 Sporosarcina siberiensis | reverse complement strand
TTCACCTGGCTGAGTCAGTAAATCCACTTATTTCTGGTTATATGAGAACGAGTTTAAAGACACTTAGGGGACACCTTTCTTACATCGAGAATAGCTTTATTTATTCTTACAATAATGGACGTATTGAAGGTATTAACAATAAGATTAAAGTTCTAAATCGCGTCGCTTATGGCTATAGAAATTTCATGAATTATAAAAAGCGTATTTTAATTCACTTTAAATTAAAGCCTGTTGAATCTAATTTAAGACAACTACACTTGGAAGCAGCCTAATCTGTCTTGAAAAGTGATTAGTTTTCACTCTATTTAAAAGTACATTTCAGGTTTCTTGGAGTGCAAGATGGCGACTCCTGCGGGAACAGCGCGAGCTGAAGGCCCCACAGGAGCGCGGTTTTCGCGACGAGGAGACTGAAGCCGTGCCCGCGGAAAGCGCCATCTGGAACGGAGAGAGACCGGCTATTTGATTCACTATATAAAGAGACTGTTTAGAAAATCAGTTTTCCTGACATTCTAAACAGTCCTAATATAAATCAATTATCATCGACTAAAATTCTTCACCAACGTTATTTGACAAAGAACCTGTTTTACTTTACAAACTTAACATCTTGCAACAAATACGTGTTGGATGAATCCACTTTAAAACCGGTAATAGTGTTACTAATGCCCGTTAAATATTCTGGGTGATTCAAATATATCATCGGAGCATCTTCTATTAATACCTTCTGAGCTTCTTTGTATATCGTCATACGTTCTTCAGGATCTGAGGCGAGACGACCTTTGTTTAACAAATCATCTATAACATCGGTTCCGTAGAATACAGCATTTGGTGGAACGCCTATAACGGTCGAATGGAATAGGGAATACAAACCATTATCTGCGTCAGCCAATGAGTTCCCCCAACTTAACATGTACATATCATGTTCACCAGAACGAAGTTTGTCTAGATATGCTCCAAACTCCATTTGTTCGACAGTTATATCGATTTTTAGTTCTTTTAAAACGTCTTGTAAAATAACCGCCATATCGATACGTTGTGGATTGTCGTTTGTCCAAATCGTTGCTTTAAAACCATCGGCATGACCAGCTTCGCTCATTAACTTTTTGGCTTCCTCAACATTGTATTCAAGACCAATAACGTCAGGGTCGTAGCCGAACGATTTAGGAGCAAGCGGGCCATCTGCTGGAATCGCAAATCCTTCATAGACACCGTCAATAATTTCTTGTTTGTTGACCATCATCGTAATGGCTTGTCGAACTTTTACATTATCGAAAGGGGCTCTTTCTGTGTTAAATCCAAGATGAGTAAGAGCGGTTGATGGTGTTTGTAAAACTGTAGCAAAGTCACTGCTGTTTAGAGCTTCAACTTCACTTGGTTGAACAGGATCTACAATTTGAACGAATCCACGTTCTAAATCTGAGTTTCGTGTAGCACTTTCAGGGATGACTCTGAATGTAACGGAGTCAACATGTGCTTTATCTCCCCAATAGTCTTCATTTCTAATGAGTTTTATTTCATCACCAGGCTCCCAACTCTCAAATTTAAAAAATCCTGTTCCGACTGGGTTGAATGCTATTACAGAACCAGCCTCCTCGCCGTTATCCATTGCAGCGTAATCTGCTTCAACAGATTTGGGGCTAATGATTGCTCCACCACTATGGGAAAGATGGGCAAGGATTGGTGAAAAAGGATATTCCGTAACAATTCGAACGGTAAATTCATCTACAATATCAACACTTGTAATCATGTTGAATGTATTAAATTTAGATGAAGCAACTTCAGGATCAAGAATACGATCAAGACTAGCCTTTACAGCTTCGGCATTAAAATCCTCTCCATCATGAAACTTTACACCTTGACGCAATTTAAATTCGAATGTTGTTTCGTCAATTGCTTCCCAACTCTCAGCTAGGCTTGGAACAATGTTGTTATCATCATCACGTTTCACAAGATTTTCAAAGATATTGTATTGAACATTCGTGGACGGAACGTCGTTAGAACCTGATGGATCGAGTGTAGATGCATCTGTATGGACTGCGAGAACCAAATCACCGCCTTCTTCGGGCTCTTCAGTAGTTTCGTCAACAACTTCTTTGTCAGGCTCTTTGCTCGGCTCTTTACTGGTAGTATCTTCACTGTCCGTACCGCCTGCGCAAGCTCCGAGAACCATGGATAATAATAGAATAATGGTAAGAAGCCATTTACTAGTAGTCATTTTCATCAATTTTAACATTCCCCCTATTCCTTCATAATCTATTGCCGACTAAAGCAATATGTATTAAATAGTATAGCATGTATAAATAGAATGACAATCGATTTTCAGAAATATACTTATATTTAGAAATCTTATGCATTCGAAAAATGATACATGTTTAATTTACTGTTTAGAGTGGTAAACTACGACAACATTGAAAAGGGGAGTAGACACTTATGAACGCAAAAGATTCAGCATTAAAAATTTTGAAAGAAAGCTTTGTAGGCACAATGGCAACAATTCAACAGAATAAGCCGAACTCGAGATATATGACTTTTTTTAGTGATGAGTTTACACTTTACACTGCAACTTCGAAACAAACGGAGAAAGTAGATGAACTTGAAGAAAATCCTCATACGCACGTATTAATAGGATATGAAGGCAAAGGAATGGGAGATGATTATCTTGATATAGAAGGAACCGTTAGCCTCACGGATGATCAAGAGTTAAAAAAGAAGATATGGAACGATCATATGAAACCTTGGTTTAGCGGTCCAGATGATCCGGATTTAATTATCTTGAAAATCACGCCCGATTCAGTTCGACTCATAAATAAGAAAGGCAAGCCGCCGACAGAAATAGAAATATGAAGTTTGAGTATTCGGACATTCACGGGTGAGAAAAAGGTCATGGAATTTAATCCATGACCTTTTAAAATACTCTTTATTATTTTACAAACTTCACTTCTTGTAATTGGTAGATACCAGAAGTATCGATTGAGAAACCAGTGATTTCTTTACTCACACCTGTTAAGTATTCCTGGTGGTGAATATAAACCATTGGTGCGTCTTCAATTAGATATTCTTGAATCTTGTTGTAAAGATTCAGACGCTCATCCGGGTTGGATTCACGACGGCCTTGTTCAAGAAGTTTGTCAACTTCAGGATTTTCGTAGAATGAACGGTTACCTGGGTTACCTTTTTGTGATGAGTGGAACAATGCATACATACCATAATCCGCATCACCAGTAGGGTTTGACCACCCAAGGATGAACATATCGTGTTCTCCCTCAGCTGTTTTTTCCAAGTAAGCACCAAATTCCATTACTTCAATTTCAACATCAATATTCAACTGCTTCAAACTGTCTTGAAGAATGATTGCAGTATCCATACGTTGTGGATTGTCATTCGTCCATAACTTCGTCTTAAAGCCATCTGCTAATCCTGCTTCTGCAAGTAGCTTTTTCGCTTCTTCGACATTGTATTCAGTAGGCTTTGCATCGTCATTAAATCCGAAAATTCCTGGTGCAAGAGGTCCTTTTGCAGGAATTCCAAATCCGTCGTAAACACCTTCAATAATTTCTTCTTTATTGACCATCATTGAAATTGCTTTACGTACTTTTGGATCATCGAAAGGTTTTTTCTCTGTATTGAATCCAATATAAGAAAGACTTGAAGATGCTTTTTGATTTACTGCAGAATGTTCACTGTTGTTAATGCCCTCAACTTCTACAGGCTGAACCGGATCTGCAATATGAACAAAACCACGCTCTAAATCTGCATTACGTGTTGCGCTTTCGGGAATAACTTTGAAAGTTACAGAGTCGACATGAACTTTATCGCCCCAGTACTCATCGTTTTTAACAAGCTTGATTTCTGAACCAGGAGTCCAGCTATCAAATTTGAAATAACCAGTTCCTACAGGTTCTTCTGTAATGACTGATCCAGCTTTTACTTCACCAGTAATTGCTGCATAGTCCGCTTCGATTGACTTAGGACTTACCATAGCGCCACCGCTGTGTGAAAGGTGAGCAAGAAGTGGTGCGAATGGATATTCAGTAGTAATACGTACTGTATGGTCGTCAACAACTGCAACATCCGTGATCATTTCAAATAAGAAAAATCGTGGTGATGCAACTTCTGGATCACGAATACGATCAAGGTTTGCTTTTACTGCATCTGCAGTGAATGGTTCGCCGTCATGGAACTTAACGTCCTGACGTAATTTGAATTCATATGTTGTATCATCAATCGGTTCCCATGATTCAGCAAGTCCTTCAATGATATTGTTTTCATCATCTCGGTTGACAAGTGTTTCATAAATGTTTGCTTGTACAACAGATGATGGAACATCGTTAGAACCAGCAGGGTCAAGTGAAGATGCATCAGAAAGTACTGCAATGACTAAATCTCCGCCACCGTCTCCGTCTGCTTCAGTTGCGTCTTCCTCTTCCTCTTCATCTACTTCTTCTGTATCTTTGTCTGTTTCCTTATCTGGCTCTTTGCTAGTATCTTTTTCACTGCTGTCTGATCCACCTGCACATGCTGCAAGTATCATAGTCATTGCCAATACCAGTACTAATAACCACTTCAAACTATGCTTACTTTTCATCCAATTTGTTCCCCCTTTAGATATTTTTTGACTGTTGTTTAAAAACAACAGTCAAATGAATATAGCATAGAAGTTCGCTTTGGACAATCGGTATTTATAAAATTGTGTGAACGGTTATTTTCTTTACTTTCAATTAATACCAAAATTCTAAAAAATTAACAATACCCATCCGATTAATCAATAAACTTAACGTCTTTTAATTTATAATAACCGGAAGTATCAATCCAGTGTCCTTCAATTATGGTATTAATTACCGTTGAATAGTTATAAAAAAGTGCCTGTATAATCCGGATAATCCGACTTACAGGCACTTTGACTTTTTGAAAAATCTTATTTAACGAACTTTACATCTTGTAGTTTATAATATCCTGAAGTGTCGATCCAGTATCCTTCGATATCTCCGCTAACACCTGTTAAATAAGCTTGGTGTTGCATGAAAATCATTGGTGCATCCTCGATTAAAATTTCTTGTGCTTTGTCGTAAAAGTCTTGACGAGCTGTTTCGTCAATTTCTTTACGGCCATCTTCAAGTAATTTGTCGAGTTCAGGATTGTCATAGAATGAACGGTTTCCTGATACTCCTTTATTATCTGAGTGGAACAATTGTGTTAAGAAGTAGTCAGCATCGCCAACAGGGTTTGAAAGTCCAAGAATGAACATTTCGTGTTCTCCTTCAGCTGTGTTTGCTAAGTAAGCTCCCCACTCAAGAACTTGAATATCAACTTCAATATTTACTTCTGCAAGTGCTTGTTGAAGAATTACTGCAATGTCCATACGTTGTTGGTTATCGTTTGTCCAAATTGTCGTTTTAAATCCATCTTCTAAGCCAGCTTCTTTAAGAAGTTCTTTTGCCTTTTCAACATCATAACCAATTGGTTTGGATGAAGAGTTATATCCGAATACGCCAGGAGCCAAAGGACCGTTTGCAGTTATTCCGAATCCTTCGTATACGCCTTCTAATACTTCGTCTACGTTAACGAGCATTGTAATTGCTTGACGTACTCGTACATCATCAAATGGTTTTTTATCCATATTGAATCCAAGATAGTTAAGTGATGAAGATACTTTTTCATCTACTGTTACATTATCCGTGCTATTCAGGTCAGCAACTTCGTTTGGTTGAACAGGCTCGATGATTTGAGCGTTTCCTGTTTTAAGTTCTGCAACACGAGTACCGCCTTCTGGAATTACTTTAAATGTTACTTTATCAACATGAACTTTATCGCCCCAGTAGTCTTCGTTTTTAACTAAAACGATTTCTGTTCCTGGAACCCAGCTCTCAAACTTAAAGAAACCAGTTCCAATTGGGTTTTCGTTCATAACTGAACTTGGTTCTTCACCGTTTTTCATAGCTTCATATTCTAAATCGATTTGTTTGGGACTTACAATCACACCAGCTGGGTGAGAAAGGTGAGCGAGTAATGGTGCAAATGGATACTCAGTTTTGATTTGTACTGTTAAATCATCGATTACTGTAACGTCTGTAATCATTTCGAAGATGAATGCACGTGGTGCTGCAACATCAGGATCTTGAATACGAGCGAAACTTTTCTTTACTGCTTCAGCGTTTAAATCTTCGCCGTCATGAAATTTAACTCCTTCACGAAGTTTGAATTCCCAAGTTGTCTCATCAACTGGTTCCCAACTAACTGCAAGGGATTCCACAATGTTAGAGTCTTTGTCTTTTGTAACGAGTCCTTCAAAGAGATTCGTTTGGATATTTGCTGAAGGAACATCTGTTGAACGTTGTGGATCTAATAGAGCTGCGTCTGAAAGTGTAGCGATAACTAAATCTCCGCCGTCTGATGCTCCATCAGATGAAGCATCTTCTGTTTTTCCTTCATCTTTAGTAGCATCGTCTTTTTTGCCTTCATCCTTTGTATCACTACCACCCGCACAAGCGGCTAGAAATAGTGACATAATAATCGTTAGAACTAAAAGTAGACTAAATTTGTGATTCTTTTTCAATAGGTTCTCCCCCAATATTTTCTATTATTGGATAAACTCCCAATACACATAAAAACATATCATAATCTATCAGTTCTGACAATACAATATTACTATGATATTGAAATAATATATATATGTTCCATATTTTAGGGTGTAAGAGAATCTATATAATTAACTAATTACCTCTTATATGGAAATGCTAATAAATGGAAGTAAGTGGGACTTTATTAGGAATAATACATAATGTGAAAATTCTATTTCCGGAAACTAGTTTTCATGATATGCTACCTGTTGAATAGCAATTTGAAAATAGGCCAATTGTGGCCTGCATAAGAGAGGGTGTAAGAGTTTATGTCAGAAAAGGCACTCGAAACAACAAATCGGCCGAAAAGGTCGAGCCCCAGGATCGAGTATTACAAGTCTGTATGGAAGAGATTGCGAAAGAACAAAGCAGCAGTTGTTGGGGGAATCCTCATATTATTATTTATTGTGGTGTCGATTGTAGGTCCATGGTTGACTACACAAAGCCCAACCGCTGTAAACGTTTTGAACAAACTCAAACCCCCATCAGGTGATCATTGGTTTGGTACGGATAATTTTGGAAGAGACATCTTCACTAGAATCATTCACGGAATGGCTCTTACATTAAAGGTTGGTTTTTTATCTGTAGCAATGGGAGGTTCTGTCGGAGTTATTTTGGGAATTGTTTCCGGTTACTATGGTGGTATCATCGACACAATTATTATGAGAGTAATGGATGTACTTCTTGCATTTCCAGGGATTTTATTAGCACTTGCAATTGTAAGTGTGCTTGGTGGAAGTTTAACAAACGTTATTATTGCAGTAGGTTTATTTTCAGTACCTGCCTTTGCTCGAATTGTGAGAGGGTCTACGTTATCCGTGCGAAAGCTAGAATACATAGACGCGGTCAAGGCGCTCGGTGCAACTGATTTCAGAATTATATTTAAGCATATTTTACCGAACGTCATGTCGCCAATTATCGTTCAAGCTACATTGCGTATTGCAACTGCTGTTCTTACAGCTAGTGGACTATCGTTTTTAGGTCTTGGTGCACAACCCCCTGCACCTGAATGGGGAGCAATGCTAAATGATGGACGAACGTATATGTCGAATGCGCCACATCTTATTCTGTTTCCTGGAATAATGATTGTCCTTGTTGTACTTGCATTCAATATTTTTGGTGACGGATTACGAGATGCGCTTGATCCGAAAATGAATAAGTAATGGAGGTGAAAACGAATGGCTAAATATATAGTTAGACGACTCTTGCAGACAATTCCAGTTCTCATTGGTGTTACAATTCTCGTATTCTCGCTAATGCATCTTATACCAGGGGATGCTGCGCAGATAATGGCGGGAGAAGCAGCAACTGAGGAATCTGTTGAACAAATTCGTGAGAAATTAGGTTTGAATAAACCTTTGCACATACAATATTTCAACTATGTATCGAATGCTCTTCAAGGTGACCTTGGTAACTCAGTTAGAAGTGGAAGGCCCGTACTTGATGAGATTAAACACCGGTTTTGGGTTACTGCGGAGTTAGCAATATATGCAACAATCCTTGCAGTCTTCATTGGTTTAATTGCAGGTATAGTTTCAGCGGTCCGTCATTATACATGGGCAGACGTAACAATTATGATTGTAGCGTTATTCGGACTTTCAATGCCGAACTTCTGGCTCGGTTTAGTGCTCATTCAATGGTTTGCTGTAGGTGGCGATTATTTACCAGAGTTTTTAAAAATGAGACCATCCGGATGGGGCGATAGTTGGCGACAAATCTTGCTTCCAGTAATTTGTCTTGGAACAAGTGGAGCTGCAATTATTGCGAGAATGACACGTGCTTCGATGTTGGAAGTAATTGATCAAGATTATATTCGAACTGCCCGAGCAAAAGGGTTGAGCGAGAGAGTTGTTACTTATCGTCATGCACTTAAAAATGCACTCATTCCAGTAATAACAGTTGTCGGTTTAGAGTTCGGGGCATTTCTCGGCGGTGCCGTCATTACTGAAACAATTTTTGCAATCAACGGTATGGGTCGTTTGACGATTGATGCAATCAGACAAAGAGACTTTCCGATTGTACAAGGAACCGTACTTATTATCTCCTTGCTATTTGTTTTCGTGAATATGCTTGTTGATATTTCGTACCGTATGTTAAATAAGAGAATTGATTTGAATTAATAGAGTTTCAAGAAGAGAGGGATTACAAAATGGAAACTCCTTTGTTAGAAGTGCGCAATCTGCGCACGTCCTTTTTTACAGATAATGGTGAAGTAAAGGCGGTTGACGGCGTAAGCTTTTCACTTCCAAAAGGGAAAACACTCGGCATAGTTGGAGAATCAGGTTCAGGTAAAAGTATTACCGCTTTATCAATTCTTCAGTTGTTGGCTGATAACGGTAAAATCGTGGATGGTGAAATTCGATTTAAAGGTGAAAACTTAATTGGTTTTTCAGATAAAAAAATGCGGGATATTCGTGGAAACGCAATTTCTATGATTTTCCAAGAACCGATGACATCACTTAATCCAGTATTTACGGTAGGTCAACAGATTGGAGAATCACTTGTTAAGCACCAGGGAATGTCCAAAAAGCAAGCACTTCTGAAATCGGTGGACCTGTTGAAACTTGTTGGAATTCCATCGCCAGATCGACGCGTTAAAAACTATCCCTATGAACTTTCTGGTGGAATGCGTCAACGTGTCATGATTGCTATGGCACTGGCTTGTGATCCTGAAATCCTAATTGCTGATGAGCCAACAACGGCTCTTGACGTGACAATCCAAGCACAGATTCTTGGACTTATAAAAGAATTGCAACATCGTCTTGGAATGTCAGTAGTCTTTATTACACATGACCTCGGAGTAGTGGCAGAAACGTGTGATTATGTTGCTGTTATGTATGCTGGACAGGTCGTTGAATACTCGGATATTTTCAACTTATTCCAAGAACCGAAGCACCCATATACAATTGGTTTACTGAATTCATTGCCGCGTCATGATATCGATCAGGAAAAATTGGAGCCTATTCATGGAAACGTTCCAAACGTCCATGAGATGCCTAAGGGTTGCAGATTTTCACCCAGATGTCCTGCTGCGACTGATTTATGTCGTGCTGAATTACCGGATTTACTGAAAGATGATAGTGGAAACGATGTCCGCTGTTGGATCTATTCCGACAGATGGGACGGCGAGGCGGAGGTGAGCGTCTATGGCAAGAAAAGAACTGCTAAAAGTTGAAGGATTAAAACAATATTTTCCCATTAAAGGTGGGATGCTCGGACGTACAATCAATCACGTTAAAGCGGTGGATGATATCAGTTTTGAAGTCTACGAAGGTGAGACTGTTAGTATTGTTGGAGAATCCGGATGTGGAAAGTCAACAACGGGCCGTGCGATTTTACGGTTGGAAGAGCCAACGGAAGGATCTGTCAAATTCAATGATATTGAATTGACAACACTTTCGAAGGGCAAAATGAGAAAACAACGAAAAGATTTACAAATAATCTTTCAAGATCCATATGCATCTATTAATCCACGTCAAACAGTTTCGGATATTCTGAATGAGGCTATGACGATACAAAATTCAGTTCCGGCCAAAAAACGACGTCAACGCATTATTGAATTGCTGGAAACAGTAGGGCTAAATGAGTATCAGGCAGATCGTTATCCGCATGAATTTTCTGGTGGGCAACGTCAACGTATTGGAATTGCACGTGCACTTGCCGTTGACCCAAAACTCATTATTTGTGATGAAGCCGTATCTGCACTAGATGTTTCAATTCAAGCGCAAGTATTGAATTTGCTTGAAGAATTACAAAAAGAATTTAATTTGACGTATTTATTTATCTCTCATGACTTAGGTGTTGTGCGTCATATTTCAGATCGGGTAATCGTTATGTATCTTGGAAAGATTGTTGAAATTGGAGATAAGTTATCCATTTTCGAAAACCCAAAACACCCATATACGAAAGCTCTACTATCGGCGATACCGGTACCGGATCCAACTCATATTAAAACTCATATTGCTTTGAGAGGGGACGTACCATCACCAATCGATCCACCAGAAGGCTGTCGTTTCCATACAAGATGTCCTTTTGCGCAAGATATCTGTTCAAAAGAAGAACCTGTTCTAAAACCACATCAAGCAATGGTAGAAGGACATAAAGCAGCTTGTCACTTCGTTGAAGACATCGAAAGTGGCAAATTACAACCAAAAGATTACGGAGTAATTGCTGCACAAATATAAGAACAAAAAAACTCATCACTGAGGAATCAGTGATGAGTTTTTTTGGGTTGTATGTGATAGAAAATCCTACTACTACCTGCTAATTTCCGTTCCGAGCGGACGCGTTCCATTGTCGAAGAATACAAAGCATTCTTCTTAGGGCCGTGCGTCGAGCCTCCTCGTCGCAAAAACCGCGCTCCTGTGGGGTTTCGACTGTCACGCTGATCCCATTGAAGTCGCCGGTCCGCACTCCAATCAGCTAAGGAATTGTAGGAAACACAAATTCAATATTAATAGAAACCAAGTGAAATTAGCTGTAGGATTTAAATAGCACTTATTATTTTATCAGTGCCTAGTAACTTGTATTCTAGAATAAATGTTAACGTATAACTAAGTGTTAAAAGATAGGTCCAATTAATAAAGTGAACAAAAAAGTTATTCCCTGAACCAGTGTAGTCTCACTTTCTCGAAATCTCTATATATTTTCTTTGTTTTTTAATGTGCAATCTTAGTTGCTTGGAGTGCAAGGCGGCCACTCCGGGAGGATTAGCGTGCGCCTTGAGACCCTGGACGGAGCGAAGCGAAGGAAGCGGCTCAAGCCACGCCCTCCGGAACGCGTCCGCCTGGAACGGAAAGCAACGATGTACTTGAAAAACCATATGAAAAGAACAACCCAAAAATCAGTTTTTCGTTATTTTGCTTTATAACCAAGCATGTTAATAGGATCTTTTGGTGAAGAATAGGGCGGTGAATAGGCAAGCTCTAGAGCGGATAAATCGTCAACAGTTATATTACCCATCATTGCTGTCGCAAGAATATCAATACGTTTGTTAACACCTTTATCGCCAACCCCTTGCGCACCAAGAATCCTGCGTGTTTCACTGTCGTAGTGGACACGCAAATGAAGGGTCCCGTGATCTGGGTAATAACCAGCATTCGAGCGTCCATCATGAGTTACAGTTTTGAATGAAATGCCTTCTTCCGTTAAGCTTTTAGCAGAATGACCAGTCATAGCCGCTGTTAATGAAAATAACTTTGTAATAGTCGTTCCTAGAAAGCCGTTGATTTCAATAGGTTTGCCAGCAAGATGACGTGAAACGATATAAGCAGCACGGTGTGCATGCCAAGCGAGTTGAACTCGTTTCGGTTTACCGGTAACCCAGTCGGTACATTCCGCAGCGTCCCCGATTGTATAAATATCTGGATCATCCGTTTGCATATAACGGTTTACAACGATTCCTTTTGTAGATCCAATCGTAAGACCTGCGTCGCTTGCGAGTTTTGTATCCGGAATGATACCAACACTTGCGGCTATAAAGTCAACTTCGACATTTACGCCATTTTTCATAATGAGTTTTTTTCCCTCAATTCGTTCAATCGCATCTTCGAAATAAAACTCAACGCCGTTGTCTTCCATTTCTTTGTTGAGAATATCAGTAATTTCTACATCCATGATTTTCATCACACGATCATTACGTTCGATAAGAGCGGTTTTCAAACCAAGATGTATAAAGTTTTCCGCCAGTTCAATCCCAATAAATCCACCACCAACAATTGCGCAAGAAGTCGGTTTTTCTTTTTCAATATACTCTAGAATTGTTTCTAAATCAGATAGAGTTTTAAGTGTAAATAAAGGAAGATCCCCGAGACCTTTAAATTCAGGAACTCGTGAAAAACCGCCTGGTGATAATATCAATTTATCGTAAGACTCTGTAAAACGTTCTTCTGTTTCCATATTCTGAATTACGACTGTTTTATTAGAGCGATCAATGGATAATACTTCGTGTTGAACAAGTGTATTAATGTTTCGTTCTTCTATAAAGTCTTCTGGAGTTGTACCAACCAGTTTTTCGCTGTCACTAATGAGTCCACCAATGACGTAAGGCATCCCACATGTTCCGTAACCAATATCAGGTTCTCGTCCAACTAAAGTGATTTGTGACTCAGGCAAGGCACGTCTGATTTGAGATGCGACAGTTGAGCCACCTGCAATTGCGCCTACTATAATTATTTTCATAAGTTGCTCCTCATAAGTATTTTACTCGATCAGTTTATTTTGAAAAAAGACAGAAACAGTTCCAGGACCGGCATGTGCACCAATAACAGAACCAATTAAGTAAATTTCCACACTTTTTGGATGGAACTGTTCTTCAACTAAAGCTTTGAGTTCGAGTGCAATCGCTTCATCGTCCCCGTGACTGATGGCGATGGTTTGTTCCGATAATTGTGAGCCGCGTTCCGCCATTAACTCTATAATTCGGCGTAACACCTTTTTACGACCACGATGTTTTTCAATAGGGACGAGCTTTCCGTCTTCAACATGTAGAAGGGGCTTAATATTGAGTAACCCACCAATAAATGCACTTGTTTTGGATACACGACCGCCTCGTGCCATATAATCCAAATCTTCTACTGTGAATAAATGTTCCATATGTGCTGCCATAAAACGGATTTTTCTTTCAATCGTTTCAAGATCTTCGTTTTCGTTGCGAAGTCGAACAGCTTCTTTTATAAGAAGGCCGTAACCGAGTGACGCACATTTAGAATCAATCGTAATCAGGTTTAAATTAGGATTGGATTCAAGTACTTGGTTTTTAATCATCACGCTCGTATCGTACGTTCCCGATAATTCAGATGAAAAGGAAATGTAGATACCCTCATCACCAGAAGTGGCCAATTCTTCCCATAGTTCTAATAAAAGTTCAGGTGATACTTGGGAAGTCTTAGGGTTTTTACCTTCTCGAATCGCTTTATATACTTCTCGCGAATCGATATCCACGATGTCTTTATATTCTTTGTCGTCAATTAAAACGTGAAGTGGAATGAGAGTTACCTCGTTCTCTTTAAAAAATTCTTTAGGTAAATCACAAGCACTATCTGCAAAAATTTTCAAGTATAAACCCCCAATTATTAATATAGTCTAATTATTCTTATTTTAAGTTTAACCGTTCCTGTAGTAAGATTGCAATCCCATCTTCATTATTTGAAAGTGTGACTTCATTCGCAATTGATTTTAATTCATCAATTCCGTTCCCCATCGCAACACCGATACCGGCATAATCAATCATTTCGAGATCATTGTTTTCATCCCCAAAAGCGATAATACGGTCCCTAGGGATATCCATATATTTCGCAACATGTGCAAGTCCGACCGCTTTACTAAGTCCGTGACGGAACACTTCAATAACATGGCCCCATGGTGAATTCCAAATCCGGTGGCCAACAACTTCGGCATGTACGTGGCCAAGATGGTTACAAATTGCATCAACATTCACTTCGTCTGCTTGAATTAAAAGAGTTGTTGGATTGTCATTCAGCTGGTTTTGAATTTCTCCTGTTCTGATTTTAGGTTTTCCGGTATTAAATACATTGATCAGTTTTTCATCATGGTAATGCATGTACACATCGTCCATAACCTCGGCTACGATGTTGTTCCATGGATATTCTTTCATTGCTTCCATTACTTCTTTCACAACAGATAATTCAAGTGTTTCATGAATGTTTTTCCAATTAGAATCTCCAGGGCGGTGAACAAACGCACCATTAAAATTAACAATAGGAGTCTTTAAACCCAATTGGTTATAATAAAGTTCAGATGATCTATATGGTCTTCCAGTTGCAATCATTACGTGATGACCTTGTTCTGTAGCGTTCATTAATGTTGTAGCTGTTTTTGTTGAAATACTTTTTTTATCATTAAGTAAAGTGCCATCAAGGTCTAAGACGATTAAATGTGGTTTCAAACAAAT
Organism: Sporosarcina siberiensis; assembly: GCF_042681925.1. Taxonomy (NCBI): domain Bacteria; kingdom Bacillati; phylum Bacillota; class Bacilli; order Caryophanales; family Caryophanaceae; genus Sporosarcina; species Sporosarcina siberiensis. Next base: position 643,253 of record NZ_JBHUGI010000032.1, on the reverse strand, counting down.
TCCCCCTCTTATTAGTAAAGTCTATCGTTAAGGGACACTCTAAGTCAAAAGAGACTTCTTGCTAATCTTCCTTTTTGTTTTTATAGAAAAACTTTGTTACGATTAAATTAAAAGTGAAAGGTGTGATTCCATTGATTTTAAAAGAAGAATTATGGAATGGTATTCCTATATTACATATAGTAGAAGAACAATATGATGTTCAAGAAGTACCTGTCATGATCTTTCTTCATGGCTTTTCAAGTGCCAAAGAACATAACCTTCACTACGCTTATAATCTAGCAAGACAGGGGATCCGGGTAATTTTACCGGACGCACATCTACACGGTGTACGAGATGAAAATTTAGATGAAGTTCAATTAGGACTTCGTTTTTGGGAAGTTATTTTAACTTCAATTGAAGAGGTAGGGATTCTGAAAAAAGAATTGCTGAAACGAAAATTGATTGTATCGAAAAAAATTGCGGTTGGCGGCACATCGATGGGTGGAATTACAACACTTGGTTGCTTGACGACGTACGAGTGGATTTCAAGTGCTTTAGTAATGATGGGAACTCCAGGCTATGAAAAATTAGCGAGAGCCCAGATTGGTCATTTTGAGCGTGGTGGATTCGAATTGCCAATCTCCGCGGATGAAAGAAAAAAGTTGTTTGCAAACTTAGCTTATTTCGATTTAACGAAACAACCAAAGAAGCTGAACCAGCGTCCACTTTATTTTTGGCATGGAAAAAACGATACAGTGGTACCTTTTGAACCGACATATCATTTTTATAAAGCAATGAAAAAAGAGTATTATGATGTGCCAGAGCGAATTGTTTTTGATGCAGATGAAATTGCGGGGCACTCAGTTTCGCGAGAAGGTTTGTTAAAAGCAACGAGTTGGGTGGCAAGTCAGTTGAATGATTGACAGGAAATCTGTTATGATGAAAGAACCAAATGATTGAGAGGGGTATGTACATGAGTCAGGATATGAAAGATAGTATGATGGGTGTAATTGAAAATGTTATCGATCCCGAGCTTGGCATTGATATTGTCAATTTAGGACTCATTCGTGATGTAGAACTAAGCGAAGAAGGAACTGCGATTGTAACGATGACACTAACGTCAATGGGTTGCCCAATGGGACCACAAATCGTTGCGAATATAGAACAAGAACTAATGGAACTTCCAGAAGTAAAAGAGGTAGAAGTTAAGATTGTCTGGAGTCCGCCTTGGTCAAAGGAATATATGTCTCGTTACGCAAAAATTGCACTAGGCGTACGTTAATTTAAATATAATTTCTTTATAAGTATAGATCGTATGACAGATTCATTGTTATGCGGTCTATTTTTTTGAATTTAATTGCAGGTGTTTTACAACACAAATTGCTTTACAACAAGCACTAGGCGTATTATAATTTAATTAATCAAAGATAGTCAAAGTCAGACATTTGAAAGGTGGATGTATATGAGAATGAACCCAGAGCAAGAAGACCAGCGCACACCGCTTGAGCAATTTGGACGTAATCTTGTGAAAGATGTGAAAAAAGGGAAGATGGATCCTGTAATTGGTCGTGATGAAGAAATTCGCAACGTGATTCGAATTCTTTCTAGAAAAACAAAAAACAACCCTGTTCTAATTGGAGAACCAGGTGTAGGGAAGACTGCAATAGTAGAAGGACTTGCACAACGGATTGTCAAAGGTGATGTTCCGGAAGGTTTAAAAGGTCGGGAAATATTTGAACTAGATATGGCATCTCTTATTGCGGGTGCGAAATACCGCGGAGAATTTGAAGAACGGCTAAAAAGTGTGTTAAAGCAAGTGAAGGACAGTTCGGGTCAAATTATTTTGTTTATCGATGAAATCCATACAATTGTAGGCGCTGGTAAGACTGAAGGTGCGATGGATGCAGGAAATATGTTGAAACCAATGCTTGCAAGAGGCGAACTATTTTGTATCGGAGCGACAACGCTGGATGAATTTCGGATGAATATAGAAAAAGATCCAGCACTTGAAAGACGCTTTCAAAAAGTTCTCGTTCGTGAACCGTCTGTTGAAGATACGGTTTCAATTTTACGAGGGCTTAAAGAAATGTATGAGCTGCATCATGGGGTACGAATTCATGACCGCGCAATAGTTGCAGCTGCAGCCTTGTCTGATCGCTACTTAACGGAACGATTTTTACCGGATAAAGCAATTGACTTGATTGACGAAGCAAGTGCGATGATTCGAACTGAAATCGATTCAATGCCGCAAGAACTCGATCAAGTGACACGCCGAATGATGCAACTTGAAATTGAAGAACAAGCTCTTCGTAAAGAGAAAGATTCTGCAAGTAAGTCTCGGCTCGAAGCTTTAAGAGCTGAACTTCAAGAGTTGAAAGATTCGTCAGCTGGTATGCGTTCACAATGGGAATCGGAGAAGAAAACACTAAGCGATATCCAAGAAAAGCGGGGACAACTCGATCGTTATCGCCGAGAACTTGAAGATGCAGAAAATCGTTTTGATTTGAATAAAGCTGCTGAACTTCGACATGGTAAAATTCCAGCTTTGGAAGCAGAACTTGCAGCGTCCGAAAAGCCATTATTAGACGGAAAAGAGAATCGGCTGCTGCGAGAAGAAGTAACGGAAGAGGAAATCGCAATGATTGTTGCGCGCTGGACGGGAATTCCGGTAACAAAACTTGTTGAAGGTGAAAGAGAAAAATTGTTACGTTTGCATGAAACATTGAAGGAGCGAGTAATCGGTCAGGACGACGCAGTACAACTCGTCACAGAAGCTGTTTGGCGTGCCCGTGCAGGCATTAAGGATCCAGCTAAGCCTATTGGTTCGTTTTTATTCTTAGGACCTACTGGAGTCGGGAAAACAGAGCTTGCGAAAACACTCGCTGCGACTTTATTTGACTCGGAAGATCACTTCATTCGAATTGATATGTCAGAGTATATGGAGAAACACAGTGTGTCGAGGTTGGTCGGAGCGCCGCCGGGATATATCGGTTACGAAGAAGGCGGACAATTGACGGAAGCCGTGCGTAGAAATCCCTATTCGGTTATTTTATTAGATGAAATTGAAAAAGCTCATCCTGATGTTGCAAATATTCTTCTGCAAGTTTTGGATGATGGACGTATTACAGATAGCCAGGGAAGACTTGTCAATTTCACAAATACGGTCATTATTATGACGTCCAACATCGGTTCCTCGTATTTGTTGACTGGTTTGGAAGGTACTGAAAATCATGCCGCAGAAGATTTGGTACTTGCTGAATTAAAAAATCACTTTAAACCGGAACTGCTCAACCGAATGGATGACATTATTATATTCCATTCCCTTACAAGCAGTTCGTTCCAGCTGATTACACGGAAAATGCTTGAAGATCTTGTTAAACGACTAAGTGAGCAAGAAATTGTTCTGAGTTATGAGGATGAGGTTCTTGAGTGGATAGTAGAACAAGGAACGGATGCTGATTTTGGTGCAAGACCTTTGAAACGATTCATTCAGCGACATGTAGAAACAGTTGTTGCTAAAGAATTGATAGGAGGTCATCTCGAACGGGGCGACGGTTTACATTTGTCGATGGTAGAAGGTAAGTTGACTGTGAATCAACGATAAACAAAAGAGCCACTCGGAGAAAAACCGAGTGGCTCTTTTATTTACTGATTAATGGTCTGCTACAGTACCTTCAGGGATTATTTGACCTATTACAAGGATCAAAACAGAAAAACCAAGTGAAATAATTACTCCTGCTTCAAAGTTAAATGGAATGTTCGCGATAGAACCAACAACATAGTTTAACAATGATACTAATAAGAAAGACCAGATAAATGTCATTATGATTTTCATTTAATTCACCTCTACATTACTATTTCTAAAACTATCATATCATAGGGTTCCCTATCGAGAAAGAATTATCTATGCAGAATGAACTTTATTTTGGCTAAATAGTGTCGGTAGGTTGTAAATTGTGTTCATTTCTCTTATTATTGATACTAGGTACTAATAACAGATGATAATGAATGGAGGATGTTTTATGAATGCTGGTCTCATCAGTATGGGTAAGTATGTGCCGCCCAATATTGTAACGAATGCAGATTTAGAGAAACAAATGGATACAACAGATGAGTGGATTCGTTCACGTACTGGGATTGAAGAAAGACGAATCGCAGACGATTCTATAAATACATCGGACATGGCGTATCACGCAGCTCAAGATGCGATTAAAAATGCCGGTATCAATCCAGAAGAAATTGGTCTGATACTTGTTGCAACAGTCACACCGGACCAACCTTTTCCATCTGTAGCAGCAATGCTTCAAGAAAAGCTAGGTGCGAAGAATGCAGCAGCAATGGACGTTTCTGCAGCATGTGCAGGTTTTATGTACGGAGTTGTAACAGCGAAACATTTTGTTGAGGCTGGAACTTACGATTATGTTCTAGTTGTCGGAGTAGAAAAACTTTCGAGAATAACAGACTGGGATGATCGTAACACTGCAGTTCTTTTCGGAGATGGCGCTGGAGCAACAATAGTAGGAAAAGTTAGTGAAGGGCGAGGGATTTTATCCTTTGAACTAGGGGCAGACGGCAGTGGTGGAAAACATCTCTACCAGGCTGACAAACTAATTATGAACGGCCGTGAAGTGTTCAAGTTCGCAGTCCGTCAAATGGGACAATCAGCAGTAAATGTTATTGAAAAAGCGGGTCTTACAACATCCGAAGTCGACTATTTAATTCCGCACCAGGCGAATATCCGAATTATGGAATCATCTCGTGTTCGACTGGGTTTACCCATTGAAAAAATGTCTAAAACCGTTCATAAATATGGCAATACCTCTTCCGCATCCATTCCAATTTCCCTTTTTGATGACTTAGAAGAAGGAAAAGTAAAAGACGATGATGTTATCGTTCTTGTTGGGTTTGGCGGAGGCTTAACTTGGGGAGCACTATGTATTAAATGGGGAAGATAATTAATCTAATTTATAATAAAGGGGAGTTAATACTTTGACTAAAAAGCGTGTAGTAGTAACGGGTGTTGGTGCCGTTTCACCAGTTGGAAATTCAGCTGAAGAATCATGGGAAGCAGTTATTAACGGTAAATCTGGTATTGGTATGTTAACGAGACTGGACAGCGAACAATTTCCAGTTAAAGTTGCAGCTGAAGTAAAAGATTTTAATATAGAAGATTATATTGTTAAAAAAGAAGCCCGCAAAATGGACCGGTTCACACATTACGCACTTGCTGCGTCAGTGATGGCAATGAAAGATGCAAATCTTGAATTGGATGAAGATTTAAAACTTCGTACAGGTGTCTGGATTGGTTCTGGAATTGGCGGCATGGAAACACATGAACAACAGTTCAAAATCTTTCAAGAACGCGGCTACCGCCGTGTAAGTCCGTTTTTTGTCCCGATGATGATTCCAGATATGGCTTCAGGCCAAGTTGGAATCTATTTCGGAGCTAAAGGAATTAACTCATGTACCGTGACGGCTTGTGCTTCGGGTACGAACTCTATTGGAGATGCATTCGAAGTAATCCGCAGGGGCGATGCTGATGTAATGATTACAGGCGGTGCAGAGGCACCAATTACAACAATGGCTGTTGCAGGATTCTGTGCGAATACAGCACTATCCTTGAATCCGGACCCTAACACAGCTTCACGTCCTTTTGATAAAGACCGCGATGGTTTTGTGATTGGTGAAGGAGCAGGAATTTTAATTCTTGAAGAATACGAACATGCCGTAGCGCGTGGGGCAAAAATTTATGCAGAACTAATTGGTTATGGTTCAACAGGCGATGCACATCATATCACGGCTCCGGCTCCGGAGGGTGAAGGGGCGGCGCGCGCAATGCAACAGGCGATTGAACAGGGTGAAATTACACCAGAACAAATCGGTTATATCAATGCACACGGAACAAGCACGCCGTACAATGACCTATTTGAAACGTTGGCAGCAAAAACCGTTTTTGGCGATCATGCTTATAAACTTGCAATGAGCTCGACTAAAGCGCTGACAGGTCACCTTTTGGGAGCTGCTGGTGGTCTTGAGGCGATATTCACAGTGAAAGCGTTAAAAGAGGGAATTCTTCCTCCGACTATGAATTATGTAAATGCAGATCCTGAATGTGATTTGGATTACGTACCAAATGCCGCCCGCAAAGCAGACATTGAGTATGCAATGAGCAACTCACTTGGTTTTGGCGGACATAATGCTTCACTCGTATTCAAAAAAATGTAAGCAAAAGGCACTCCGAAGCTGGAGTGCCTTTTTTATGGAAAAGAATAATGATTCTTCGGGATTTCTTTGTTTGCTTGCACTTAGTGTTGGTTTGCTTGCACTCGGTGTTGGTTTGCTTGCACTAAGTGTTGGTTTGCTTGCACTCAGTGTTAGTTCGCTTGCAAGTCGGGAGTTTAGAACTATTAATAAATAGTGCTAGCAACACGGATACACTTTCGTTTAAGACGAAATGTAGTAAACGATAGTAAAACTATCCATCAATCAAAAAACAACCTTCCATTCAAAACAGAATAGAAAGTTGTCTATTTATTAATAGTATAAAAAAACGCAAGTTCTTTAGTGCTTCGTCTAAAAGTAGGGTGCTTGTTCATATAGTGAAAGAAAAGCTAAAGGATGAGCTGCGATTACACGACTATTTATATTTCTCATAAGTTACGGTTTAATTGTAATTAGCGCCACTCACATTATATTTTACTTCAACTATAGAACTCTAGGTTATGAGTGGAATCAAGTCCTGTATTACATCATTCGGACGCCTGATTTCACTTTGCTAATTGTTTCGTCACTCGTATTAGCAATTACCGTTGCCTACCGAGCCCCATCGCATTCTCCATTTTTCGAAGAGTATCGGAAGCAATAGCATTCGCTTTTTCCGCGCCTTTATCGAGCATATCATCTAAGACAGACGACTCCAGAAGCTCATAATACTTTTCTTGGATTGGGGAAAGATGATTAATAATTGCTTCGGCGACTCCTGCTTTAAATGCACCGTAGCCAAGACCTTCGTATTTCGTTACAAGGTCCGCAATTGAAACATTGCTTAAAGCAGACTCGATGGTCAATAAATTAGAAACACCTGGTTTATTGACCGTGTCGAATCGAACGATGCCCTCCGAATCGGTTACGGCACTTTTTATTTTCTTTTCAATTTCTTTTGGCGTATCCAATAGAGAAAGTGTACCTCTTTTATTTGGATCGGATTTACTCATTTTTTTAAGTGGATCTTGCAAAGACTTAATACGAGCACCATTTTCAGGAACTTTGATTTCGGGAACCGTTAACACTTCGCCGTAACGACTGTTAAAGCGTTCTGCCAAGTCTCTGGTGATCTCGAGATGTTGTTTTTGATCATCACCAACGGGAACGATATCTGTGTTGTACAAGAGGATATCAGCCGCCATTAATGGGGGATACGTAAGTAGGGCAGCGGATACTGCGTTTTTACCATCAGACTTATCTTTAAACTGTGTCATGCGTTCAAGTTCACCAATATAGGCGATGCTTTGCATAATCCATCCGGCTTGTGCGTGTGCAGGAACCTCGGATTGGATGAAAACCACAGCCTTTTCGGGATCTATTCCACTTGCTATGTAAATCGCTGCAAGGGAACGGATGGCCTTTCTTAATTCGGCTGGGTCTTGTTGAACTGTGATCGCGTGTTGGTCGACAATGCAAAACAAACAATCGTATTCATGCTGAAGTTCAGTAAACTGACGAACTGCTCCGATATAATTACCAAGTGTTATAATACCTGTTGGTTGTATGCCTGAAAAAATTGTTTTCATACTAAATTCCTCCATATTTGTATTTTTAGGTTTTTTAATCTTCAATGAAAAGCGGCTAAAGAACGCCACGTCCTGTGGCAATAGCCGCACGCCTACGTCCCGAAAAGGAAGGCGGCTAAAGAACGCCACGTCTTGTGGCAATAGCCGCACGCCTACGTCCTGAAAAGGAAAGCGGCTGAAGAACGCCACGTCCTGTGGCAAAAGCCGCACGCCTACGTCTAGAAGGGAAGGCGGCTAAAGTACGCCACTTCCTGTGGCAATAGCCGCACGCCTACGTCCTGTAGGCGCACAAAAAAAGTCGCCCCTCTACTAATAGAGGGACGACTGAATCGAATTCAACCGTGGTACCACCCGAATTGCCCGAAGGCCACTCAAAGTCCCATAACGCGGGAAACGTGACAGACTACTTAACCAATTAGCGGTTCATCCATCAAGCTCAGGAACCCAATTCTTTCTGCTAAGTTATCTGTTCGCACCAACCACAGACTCTCTAAAAACTGAAAGCAGAAATACTCTTTCCATCGTTGCCGTTCATTTGTAATATTTTATGAATTATAAACCTAAGATATTTATTTTGCAATAAAATTGAATGAAATATACCTTTCAATTAATCTTTATTATTGCTAATATTGTAAGAAAGGAAGGAATGTTGTCGAAATGAAACACGTAAAGTGGATAACGGCTTTATTAGCAATCGTCTGTATAACGATACCAATGACAGTATGGGCAGATGAAAATCAAAAGGTAGAAAATTTTACAGAACGTACATATGGATTTGAAGAAATAGATAAGGAATTGGTTTCTAATTCACCAATGTTTAAATTCGATTCTGGACTAACATTTCAATATCCGGACGCTATTCGCGGGATATATGTAACAGGACATTCTGCAGGAGGCGCACGATTTGAAAATTTAGTTGAACTTATGAATACAACGGACCTGAACGCAATGGTCATTGATATTAAAGACGACTATGGAAACATTACGTATGTTCCGGATGAGGATTCCGAGTTGGCATCATTAGACATCGGAAAACGTTATATAAAAGATCCGAATAAGATGCTTAAAGAACTTGAAGAAAATGAAATTTATCCAATTGGTCGAATTGTCGTATTCAAAGACAGTGTACTTGCGGAGAAACGTCATGACTTAACGTTTATGGATGGCGATAAAGTATGGAAAAACGGACGTGGGGAATCCTTTGTAAATCCATTCATGAAGGAAGTTTGGGATCATAACGTCAACATTGCGATTGAAGCTGCAAAAATGGGTTTTCAAGAAATTCAATTTGACTATGTTCGTTTTCCAGAAGGCTTTGAAAAACGTCATGATGCATTAAAGTATGTGTTTGAGGATTATGAAGAATCAGAACTAGATCCAGTGCAGCGACGAGTTGAAGCAATTACTGATTTTGTAGAATATGCTCGTGAGAAACTGCATCCATATGGTGTTAAAGTTTCTGTTGATATCTTTGGATATGCGGCAACGTTAGCGGAAGCGCCGGGAATTGGTCAAAACTTCTCTAGAATATCTGAAAACGTCGATGTTATATCTTCGATGATTTATCCAAGTCATTGGACATCTTATTTCGGTATTCAAAAACCAGATCTAGAACCTTATCGATTAGTATCCGAATATGCAAAAGTAGAGAACGAAGTCTTGGGAGCACTTGAAAACCCACCAATATCACGACCGTGGATTCAAGACTTCAGTGCACCATGGCTTGGGGCTGGTAACTACTTAAAATATGGTAAGGCTGAAGTAGAAGCTCAAATTAAAGGGCTAAAAGACAATGGCATCGATGAATATCTACTATGGAATGCTGGAAATCGTTATACTCCAGGAGTTACTTACAAATAAGAAAAGAATTCCAAAATGCTTAAGGTGTTTTGGAATTCTTTTTGTACTAAATGAAACCTTTTCGTTTTACAAACGTATTATTAAGTGTAGTTAGATTTTTTCACTAAGGAGAATCTAATTGAGAACTGAAGTAAATTTTCAAACAGATGTTTATTTAGTCAATATGAAGGGTATAACAAAGAGTAGAACATTAAAGTAAGCTCTAGATCATTGATAACTCGCTAATATTAAGGAATTGTGAACATTGGTCAATAATTGTTAATTATTTCACAAAAAGAGTATTCATCACTAATAAATGTGTGTATAATAGTACTTAGATTAGGTTAGATTATAATTATTCTAAATAAATTTCTATAAATACATTTGCTATGATTCAATCTGAAAGGAAGTGTCGGCATTATGATGGTCACATTATTTACATCACCGAGCTGTACGTCATGCAGAAAAGCTAAAGCATGGTTGGAGGAACATGAAATTCCATATACAGAGCGTAATATCTTTTCTGAACCATTAAATATTGATGAGATAAAAGAAATCCTCCGTATGACTGAAGACGGTACAGATGAAATTATTTCAACAAGATCTAAAATATTCCAAAAACTAAATGTAGACGTAGAAAGTCTTCCATTACAAAGACTTTATGAGTTGATTCAAGAACATCCTGGGCTACTTAGAAGACCGATTATTCTCGATGAGAAAAGGTTGCAAGTCGGATACAATGAAGATGAAATTCGTCGCTTCCTTCCAAGAAAAGTTAGGGCTTACCAGTTGCTTGAAGCACGCCGTATGGTAAACTAATTAAAGCAGAATAATAATGAGCTGGTAGGGGTATGACATTGAAAAATGCCGTAATCCTATCGGCTTTTCAATTTTGCCTTGCATTCATATAAAAAGTTCTCTACAATGCTATTACTATCTAAAGTTGTCATTGTAAGGCGAAACCCTTTCAAATCTCACCGAGCAGTCATATATTAAGAGTAAGGCATTGCAGATTGATTGCATATTATTAAAAGAAATAGGATAGAACCTATTTCGTAGGAAGGGAGAGATTGAGAGATGGAAATCGAACGTATAAACGAAAATACAGTTAAGTTTTTTCTATCATATAATGATATCGAAGAACGTGGTTTCACTCGTGAAGAAGTTTGGTATAATCGCGATAAAAGCGAAGAGCTTTTTTGGGAAATGATGGACGAAATTAATGAAGAGGCTGAGTTTGAAGTCGATGGTCCATTATGGATTCAAGTCCATGCGATGAATAAGGGCATTGAAGTAACGGTTACACGCGCTCAGACTTCAGAAGATGGCGAATTAGAAGAATCTCCTTTTTCAGGAGACGATTCAAAGAAACCATTCCGACCCAACATTGAAGTTTTGGATGACTCAGAAGAAAATGCGACGATTGGACCAGGTGGTACAATGGAGTGGCTTGAGAACACTTTTTACTTTAAAGAATTCGAAGAAGTTATTATGCTTTCCAGTCGAGTGAAAGAATATAATGTAACAACATCACTTCACTCACTTGAGGACATTTTCTACTTGCACGTTTTGTATGATGCACCTGATATGGATGATATGCAAAAAACAGATCTTTACAGTGTCATCACAGAATTCGGAACAGCATCTAATGTGACAATCCATCGTCTAGAGGAATATGGCAATGTAATTATGGAATCTGATGTATTCACACAAACAGATTCGTTTTTTGGAACACCTTGACTAACATTAAAATGCAGCTCCCAATCGGGTAGCTGCATTTTTTTGATTGGCGACAATTGTGGTGTTAATACGAAAACGTTGCGAAGTTACCGGTGAACGTTGCGAAGTTACCGGAGAACGTTGTGAAGTTTCCGGAGAACGTTGCGAAGTTTGGAAAACGTTGTGAGGTTCCCAGAAAACGTTGCGAGGTTTCCGGAAAACGTTGCGAAGTTACCCTGAAAAGTTGCGAGGTTTCCAAAACGTTGTGAACTTTCTGGAAATCAGTGTTTAGCGCTGTTCAATGAAACAACCAAGGTAAGAAGGTAATTACGATATACTCCAGTCAAAAGCTTTAAAAAATAAAAAATCCAACTTGTACTTGCTATTCTGTCTGAGTATTCGTAAAATTAATGGAGAAAAGGAGGGAGAAGCTATTTTAACTGCTAAAAAAGAAGATGGAACGATTATTACTCTATCCAATGAGATGGAAAAAGAACAATTAAGAGATTGGCGAAAGAAGGTTAATTTCTATTGTCCACAATGCGATGATCCTGTTCATCTGAAAGTCGGGGATATTGTGATTCCGCATTTTGCGCACGAGAACCAAGCAAGCTGTACCGCATCTTTTTCAGAAGGAGAATCCCAAATTCATCTTGAAGGAAAAAGACAGTTATATGAATTTTTCTTGAAAAATGAACAAGAAGTCCAACTGGAACCGTATTTTAGCGCTTTATCACAACGTCCTGATCTACTCGTAACAACAAATTCTAATCAGGTGCCGATTGAGTTTCAGTGCAGTACAATTCCCGTGAACATTATAAAACAGAGAACGAATGGTTACTTAAGCGCAGGAATGCGACCAATATGGCTTTTGCTTACCCCGGCAAAAATCCGCTCACTCCCACAGGGCGTTTGTGCATATGATTTCTCTAAATTTCATGAAAGCTTCTTTACGTACCAAACCCCAGAAGGACTTGTTTTCCTCACATACAATCCCCAAACAAAGCAGTTCCATTATTTTAGTAATCTTATTCATATATCCGGAAAGAGATATATAGGCATTCACCGAGTCCTACCTATTAAGATGCAAACCTTCCCTTTTGCTCGACCTAAAACAGCAACTAGCAACGAACTAAATGAGTACGTAAAGATTTATAGTGCAAATCGAATTAAATTTTTAAATTCACGGGTTTTATTGAACAGAAAAGGGATTAATGATCCTTTTTTAAGATGTTGCTATGAGTTGAGAATTCACCCTCTTGAATTACCATCTTGGATTGGGTTACCGGTGCCATTTTCTACTGAATTTCGGGAACACAGCTGCGAGTGGCAAATTAGATTGCTCAGATTTTTAATGAGAAAGGGTCTTAGGATTAGTAATCTATCGAAACAATTAGCAAAAACTTTTATTCGAGAACTTGACCACCCTTCATACAATCAAGTCAAAGGATGTATAGCATATCGAGATCTGTTGCTCTCTGCGGGCATAGATTCGCTACAAGACGTTGGTGATTTTAGTGATGAAAAAATAGTTCAACTATTTGCAGAACGATTACTTGCAAAAAGGAATGAAGATTGAGAAAATAGAAATGATTCGTTTCCCGAACTAAAGGGAGAAGGGGGACTATAAATGACAGCTGACAATAAAAACAAAGTATTAAATCGTGATGAGGTGAAGGTTGAAGAAACTTGGCGCCTTGAAGACATTTTTGAAACCGATGAAGCATGGGAAAAAGAGTATAAAGAAGTGGAAGAATTCACTTTAAAAGCAGCGTCTTTTGAAGGAACTCTTGGAAATGGTTCAGAAGCTCTTCTATCTGCTTTGGAGTATCGTGATGCTTTGACAGTTCGTTTGCGTAAGCTTTACACATATGCACATTTGAAAACTGATCAGGATACAACAAATGGTTTCTATCAGGCTATGGACGGTCGTATTAAATCACTTTTCGTTAAAGTGTCGACTGCTTTGTCATTCTTCTTGCCTGAGCTTATGTCAATTGATGAAGATAAATTATCTAAATCTATTGAGGAGCATGATGGACTGCGTTTATACAAACAAGAATTTGAAGAAATCAATGCACAACGACCACATATTTTACCTGCTGAGCAGGAGGCGTTGCTTGCTCAAATATCCGAAGTAGTAGGAAGTTCATCGGAAACATTCAGTATGTTAAATAATGCGGACTTAAAATTTCCGATTGTTAAAGACGATGACGGTGAAGACGTAGAGTTAACACATGGTCGATACGTTGGATTCCTAGAAAGTGATAATCCCGAAGTTAGAGAAGAAGCATTTAAAGCGATGTATTCGGTATATGGCCAATTTAAAAATACATTTGCCTCAACTTTAACGGGTAATGTGAAGAGTAATAACGTCAATGCACGCATTCGCAATTACTCATCGGCACGTGAGGCAGCAATGTCGAATAACCATATTCCTGAACAAGTATACGAAAATCTTGTGACGACAATCAATAACAATGTCCACTTGCTGCAACGATATGTTGCTCTTCGGAAACAAGTTTTTGAATTAGATGAACTCCATATGTGGGATCTGTATGCTCCCCTTGTGAAAGATGCGGATATGAAAATCCCATACGAGGAAGCAACACAAACGATGCTGGAGAGTTTTCATCCACTTGGCGAAGAATACGTATCCATTGTTAAAGAAGGACTAGAAAATCGTTGGGTCGACGTACGTGAGAACAAAGGGAAGCGTTCGGGGGCTTATTCATCTGGTTCATACGGGACCAATCCTTATGTGCTTATGAACTGGCAAGACAGTGCGAATAATTTGTTTACACTTGCACATGAGTTTGGACACAGCGTGCATAGTTATTATTCACGAAAAAACCAACCTTATGTCTACAGCGGCTACTCAATTTTTGTTGCGGAAGTTGCATCCACGGTGAATGAAGCGATTTTAAACGATCATTTACTAAAAACAATTAAAGATGAGCAAAAACGAATTTATCTCCTAAACTACTGGCTAGATGGATTCAGAGGAACTGTTTTCCGTCAGACGATGTTTGCTGAATTTGAGCACCGTATTCATCAATTGGATCAGGACGGGGTTGCGTTAACAGCTGATAAGTTAACGGAAGAATATTACGAATTAAACAAGAAATATTTTGGTGAAGACATTGTGATTGATGAAGAAATTGGACTTGAATGGGCAAGAATTCCACATTTCTACTACAACTATTATGTGTACCAATATGCAACAGGATATAGTGCCGCAGTTGCACTAAGCAATCAAATTCTGAATGAAGGCGAACCAGCCGTAGAACGTTATATTAATAACTTCTTAAAGGCGGGATCTTCTGATTATCCTATAGAAGTGTTGAAAAAGGCAGGAGTCGATATGACAAGTGCCGCACCGATTGAAGAAGCATGTCGCGTGTTTGAAGAGAAACTAAATGAACTTGAAGCACTTTTATTGAAAAAGTAATACGAGCAAGAACAGTCACGTCCACCAATGAATAAGGTGGACGTGACTGTTTTTTTTAGTATCTACAATACTATTTATGTTATATCGATATAAAGTAAAATAGCTTTGAAAAAGAACGAATGTTACAGTTCTGTGAAAATCATTGTGAATTGTTGATGTTACAGTTATATGGTGATACGATAAGGATGTGAAATAAATCACATACCAAACATACACCCCTTTTGTTTGATCGTGAGATTTCTCCCATTCCCTTTTTTAAATAGAGCATCCATTCCCCCCCAGGAATGGATGCTTCTTTGTTTGCAAAAAAATATCCATTGTGAGTTTGAATTCCTCACAATGGATATTTCTATATTGGCAATCGTTTTTTACGCCATAACATTGTATCTCGATAAGGC
Organism: Sporosarcina siberiensis; assembly: GCF_042681925.1. Lineage (NCBI taxonomy): Bacteria > Bacillati > Bacillota > Bacilli > Caryophanales > Caryophanaceae > Sporosarcina > Sporosarcina siberiensis. The sequence continues at coordinate 628,077 of NZ_JBHUGI010000032.1, read as the reverse complement.
ATACGTTCGACATGTTGTTTCAACAAACATTTTTTTAACTCTCGTTCTGCCGATTTCTCGCTTATTCTATATATTTCTGCAATTTCCTTAGTTGCTAGTGTGTCAAATCGGCCAAATAACTCCTTTAAAGGCGGAGGATTATCTGGAATAATCGATCGACCGATGAGCTCCTCAAGAATTTGTTCATATATTTCGTAACTATACATTCCGCTAACTTTTAAGCCTTCATCTTCAATGTTTTCATTGAAGAAAACAAATGTAGGAGCAGTGTCTACGTCCATTTCTTGTGCCATATACAAGTCTACTTGTAAGGACCTAAGAACATTTTTAGAAGAGAAGTCCCGAGTAAACTCTTCAACATCCAAATTAAGTTTTTCAGCAATTTCTAATAGTACTGAAAATGAAGATATATTTCTAGATTTTAAGTATGAGTACTCAAGCATTTTTGTCAGGAATCTAAAGCCGGCACGTTTGCCTTGAAATTCTGCTGCTTTAACTGCAATCGATGGGAAGGCAATATGGGATTTCTCGCATGTATCGACAATTACATTACCTTGTGCATTTTGCAAATTCAATATTGGTAAAGACGTTCGCAATACAATTCGCAATGTGAAGTATCGCTCATAATCTACTTGTAATTTCCTAAGGATTGGCTGAAGTGTCCAGCAATCTACACATAACGGATCGATATAAACATATAATTCAATTGGTCTCGTTAGTGCAGAAGGACTGAATGAGTATTCCAGTAAAGTATGTCTATTCACTGATGTCCCTCCTCGTTCCTGTTCACCATATGGTGGGCAGTTAGAACGAGACGATTATAATAGATTTCACGTATTTTACCTTCAAGGCCAACTTCATCCATAGCTTCTTTCATACATGATAGCCATGCTTCAGCTCTTGTGGGTGTGATAACGAATGGCATATGTCTGGCTTTCATCATTGGATGGCCATGTTCTTGTGAAAATAAGTTTGGTCCACCTAAATATTGTGTCTGGAATTGTTTTTGTTTACGTGCTGTTTCTGTTAAGTCGTCCGGGAAAATCGGAATTAGGTCTGGGTGGACACCCACTTTGGCATAAAACGAGTCGATTAAATCCGACAATTTCTCTGCACCAATTTCCTCAAATGGAATCAAAGGTTTTCTCATCATTATGTCAATCTCCTTTGCTCTGACTGTATTGACATTCTACCAACCCCAGGTTATTTTAACAAACAAACTGTCCTGAAATAGAAGGAGTGAAACAAGGGTTTGGTCTACGAATTTAAGTGGCCGAGTACTTTTTGAACATAATCTTTTGTTTCTTTAAATGGAGGTATGCCGCCATACTTTTTCACATTTCCAGGACCTGCATTGTAAGCTGCCAGAGCAAGTTTGGTATCTCCTCCGAATTGATTGAGCATTTGTCTTAAATATTTAGCTCCCCCAGTAATATTTTGGACTGGATCGAAACTATCCTTAACCCCGAGAAACTTTGCAGTTCCGGGCATTAATTGCATTAACCCCTCTGCACCTGAACGACTGACCACACTGTTTTTAAAGTTCGATTCTGTTTTGATAACAGCAGAGATTAGTTTTTCTGGTAAGTTGAATTTCTCAGCGGCTTGTTTAATAATGGAAGTATAGTCACTATTTAAATGGGTTGAATGTGTGTTGTTACTTATTGCGTTTGGTTTTGTTGTTGCTAGAATATCGGATAAAGACGATGGATGGAATACTGGCTGATTACCGCTATATAGTAAACCCTCTGGTTTTGTTAGTTTGTCTATTAGAGTAGTGGATGTTTGAGAAACAGAGTTGTTTCCAAGTACTTCTCCAAGTATGGAGTTGAAAATAGATGACGATGCTGTATTTTCATCAGAAAAGCTTTTAACAGCACCAAGGGATTGCATTGCTTTAATATCCAGTAATGTCCGAATTGTGTGAACTTCCATTAAATCAGTCCTTTTCTCTAACAAATATCATTCTTTTAATTAGTATACCAATTTCTCTGCAGAAACACATTATTCAGACTGCAAGACTGTGTTCCGTATGATAAACTAAACGTAGCGAAACGTGGAAGGGAAGGATTTACTTTGAACAATGAATTACGAGTTGAAACAGCTTTGAAAAATGAAAATGAGCTTCTTTTTTTAGTAACATCTGATCTTGCTTTTACAAATGAAATACCATCAGGCAAAATGATCACCGACTCGGATGATCTCTCATTCGTATATTTGCTTGAAATAGAAGAGGGATACAGTCAGGTTCGTTTTTCGGAAGCCGTTTGGCCGCTTATGTTGGACGTGTTGAAATCGGACTTAGATCCGATCCTTTCATGGGGAGATAAAACACTTCCACTAATAGGTTTTAAGGATGAATTGACGATGCTGATATATAATATAGAGGGCAACAACAATTACGGAGAAACATTTACCGGCGCTGTTGAGACCGCATTTAAAGAGATTCTACAAAACACTTAATAGAGCTGTTTTTTCAACTTGGAAATTAGGGGGTTTATGAATGGGACAATGGAGTCTGTTTCTTCAACCGTATAAACAAGCAGTAGATGAGTTGAAAATTAAGCTTAAAGGTATTCGTTCGCAATATGAACTTGAGGATGTACATACGCCTGTCGAATTTATTACGGGTAGAGTAAAACCTCTTGCAAGTATTTATGACAAAACACTTGAAAGAGAAATGGTGTTTGAACCATCGGAACAATTGGCTGAAGAAATACAAGATATTGCTGGACTTCGTATAATGTGTCAATTTGTCGATGATATTGCCACAATTGTGGCTACACTAAGAAAGCGTAATGATCTTGAAGTAATTGAAGAACGAGATTACATTTCACACAAAAAACCAAGTGGCTATCGTTCATACCATATAATCATAAAATATCCTGTGCAAACAATTCACGGTGAAGTAACAATTCTTGCTGAAATTCAAATACGAACACTTGCAATGAATTTCTGGGCTTCAATCGAACATTCACTGAATTATAAATATGAAGGTGAATTACCTACTGAAATTAGCCATCGACTTGAACGTGCGGCTGAAGCTGCTTTTCGATTAGACGAAGAGATGTCGCTTATTCGTGATGAGGTGAAAGACGCTCAGATGTATTTTAGTGCATTCAAAGAAACGGCAAATAGACGTTATGGAAATAGTGGAATGAAAGAAAGAAGGTTGAAATAGATGAAGTTTGCTATCCAATCACGTAATGATGATTTGTCCAATCAACTTATGGCGGACGCTAAGGAATATTTGACTGATTTTGGATTGGTATATGATGAGGAAGAACCTGTAATCGTTATATCGATTGGTGGGGATGGAACTTTACTTCATGCGTTTCATAAATACAGTCATCGTCTAAAAGATACGGCATTTGTTGGAATCCATACGGGTCACCTCGGTTTTTATGCAGATTGGAAACCCGCAGAGATTGAGAAGCTCGTAATTTCTATTGCACGGAAAGAATATAATGTAATTGACTATCCTTTATTAGATGTGACAATTAATTATCAAAATGGAGCAGAGAGTATTCAATACCTTGCGCTTAATGAGTCTACGGTGAAATCTCCTGATGTTACTCTCGTAATGGACGTGGAACTGAATGGCAACCATTTTGAACGCTTTCGTGGAGACGGTCTATGTATGTCGACACCCTCGGGTTCAACCGCCTATAACAAAGCACTGGGTGGCGCAATTATCCATCCGGGAATTTCCGCTATGCAACTAACCGAAATGGCTTCTATAAATAATCGAGTGTTTCGAACAGTTGGATCGCCACTGATATTACCGGCCCATCACAAATGTGTATTAAAACCGGTAAAAGCACCTGATTTTATGGTAACCGTGGATCATTTACAATTGTTGCATAAAGATGTGAAATCAATTGAATATGAAGTGTCCCAAAAAAGAGTACGATTTGCTAGATTCCGACCGTTTCCATTTTGGAGACGTGTAAGTGATTCGTTTATTGATAGTGAGGATTAATAAGAAAACTATGAACGAGCAATTGCGCCTTCAATTTAAAGTGTCCAAAAGTGGTTTACTGTTGCGAGAATTTTTGCATCTGAAAAGCATTTCTAAACGCACATTAACGGCTACAAAATACGACGGTGGAAAACTACTGGTCAACGGTATTGAACGAGATGTTCGTCATTCACTCAATCCTGGGGATGAAGTTGAAATCCATTTTCCACCTGAAAAAATAAGTTTGGGATTAGAAGTTGAGCACGGAGAACTTGATTTGGTTTATGAAGATAATGCACTAATCGTGATTAACAAACCAGCGGGACAGAGCACAATTCCTTCAAGGGATCATCCTTCTGGAACAATTGCGAATTACTTAGCTGGAAAATTCACAAGGGAACGAGTACCGTCAACTGTTCATATCGTAACAAGGCTTGACCGCAATACGTCTGGTTTAATTTGCATCGCTAAAAATCGGCATATTCATCATTTACTAGGACAGCAAATGATCCAATATGATTTTTTTAGACGGTATGAAGCAATAGTAGAAGGCCATATTATGAAAGATGCATTTAGTATTGAAGAGCCGATTGGTAGAGAAGACGGCAGTATTATTAAACGAGTTGTTCGAGATGATGGACAATATGCAAGAACGGATGTGCAAGTTAGCGAACGTTTTTACATAAAAGGTCGCGCGCTCACACGTGTCAAACTCAATTTACATACAGGTAGGACCCATCAAATTCGAGTCCATTTGGAGTGGGCGGGTCATCCATTAGTTGGGGATGATTTGTATGGGGGCAATAATTTATTTATTGGACGTCAGGCACTCCATTGCTCAGCACTTAGGTTTACCCATCCACTTTCTGGGGAATTGAAAGTGTTTAGGAGCAAAGTTCCGGAAGATATGCGTTTTTTGAATCAGTACCAGTAATTTTACGTATAATAGAACCGCTGTAACAAGCAATGAAATAACTTTTATTATTGAATAATGAAGGGCTTTGTTCTTGGCCATATTTCCTTTAGGTACCGGTGAAACGCGTCCTGTGATTTCCTGGGGAATAAATAAGTATGCTGAAACTCGGGCCGCAACAATAATCCAACTGTTTATAGTGAATTTGGACCCGGTCCATGGTCTCGCCTATAAAAAATACCTATGAAGATCCCAATTGTGAAGCAGTGCGTTTTTAATAATGCCCATAATAAGCTGGATGAATGCATTATAGGAACGGAAAGGAAGGTGCAACATGCCTGAAAATATAGAGTATAATGAAGAGAAAATGAGAGATATTTTACTTAATAGTGACATGAAAAGTTTCCGTAACGAATATTTAATGCTCCATCCTTATGACCGAGCAACTTTCTACGAGAAAATAGAACCTGAGCAGAGACAGCTTATTTATCATTATCTATCCCCGAAAGAACTTGCAGAAGTTTTTGAGACAAGTGAAATATATGATCATGAATATAAAGCTTATCTTCAAGAGATGGATGCTACATATGCAGCAGACATGATTTCATATATGTTTGTCGATAATGCGGTTGATGTCCTAAACGAACTCGATAAAACTCAAGCTGTCAGTTATTTAACTTTAATGAATAAGGAAAAAGCAATTGAAATTAAAGCACTTCTTCATTATGAAGAATATACAGCGGGTTCAATAATGACAACGGAATTCGTTATGATTCCAGAAAATTCCACAGTTCGGTCAGCGATGACGATTCTGCGGAACGAAGCACCTGAAGCAGAAACGATTTATTATATATTTGTTGTTAACGAAAACCAACGTTTGACAGGTGTTGTATCACTCCGAGATCTCATTATTGCAGATGAAGATACGCTGATTGCTTCAATAATGAGTGATCGTGTTGTTAGTGTTCTTGTGAGCGATGACCAAGAAGACGTTGCACGAACAATAAAAGATTATAATTTCCTTGCTGTTCCTGTTGTGGACTTTCAACAACACATTTTGGGAATCATTACAGTCGATGATATCATTGATGTGCTCGACGAAGAAGCATCGGATGACTATTCAAAACTTGCGGCTGTTTCCGATATGGATACTTTCGATACGAACTCATTCACAGCGGCTAAAAAACGACTGCCGTGGCTTATTATTTTATTAATTCTCGGTATGCTTACAGCAAATCTAATTGATTTATTTACAGAAACAATATCTCAAGTAGCCTTACTTGCCGCATTTATTCCTCTTATTGCTGGAACGGCTGGAAACAGCGGAACACAATCATTGGCTGTTGCTGTCCGAGGTATCGCAACACGAGATATTGAAGATGAAAGTAAGTTGAAGTTACTTGTTCGAGAAGCAGGTACGGGACTTGTTACAGGTTTTGTCTGTGCGGTTTTTGTTATAGGATTAATATATGTTTGGAAAGGTGAATTTGTAATCGGACTTTTAGTTGGTGCTGCAATTTTTGTTTCGATTTTTGTTGCAACAATTTCCGGCTCGTTTATTCCTTTGTTTATGCATAGAATGAAAGTCGATCCTGCTGTAGCGTCAGGTCCTTTTATTACAACTTTAAATGATATCATTAGTGTCATTATTTATTTGGGCTTAGCGACTTTGTTTATAGGCGAATTGTAAAGTGAACACCCACATTCTTAAACGCATATAATAGCTCAAAAAGGATGTGCACATTATTTCACACAATAAACCTATGTTATTTGTCGACGGACCTCCTATATTCATTCGTGTTGTTGTTAAAGATGAAGAAAGTACTTCGGTTTTCATGATGAGTGAAGAGGAACTACAAGAAACTGATGAAGAAATTTTATTGCCTGAAGACTCTAATTTGGAAATAGATGTTTCAGTCTTAAAGAGAGTCCTGTATTTAGATGGGGCGTTTCAACGTGAGATTTACAAACCGCTTCAATTCATAACTGGTAATGAAATATTGAAAGGGTCCATTCATAAAATCGAAGGAGAAACAGTGTTTATTAATCTTCACGGTGAAAATGATGGAATGATCGCTTTGGAGATTGCATCTATTGATGACATCCTGTGGCGTGGTCACCCAATTCATGAAACATGAATACTAAAAAGGCAAATCGGAAACTCGATTTGCCTTTTTAGTATGAAAAAACTGCCTGACAACTTAATGTCAGACAGATGGGGCATTGCAATTTAATTGATTAGTTCTCTTCGCATTCGATAAATACATCTTTAACACATTGAATTCCACAGAAACAAGTCAAGTCTACTGTTACGCAAGATCCTGTTGCTTCAAATCTTTCAACTTTACAGATTGCATCATAATCTAATTTACCATTGCAGAAAAGGTTTACTCTTCTACCTCTAGCATCTCGTGGTTCAAGAACTTGTAAGGTTGCACAGCAATTATCAAATACGTTTTGTACTCTGAAAAATACTGAGAAACAGTTATCGCTTTCGCGCTGAGCTGACTCAGTTGTTGCAGGAGCGTCTCCATCTCTACGTCTTTTAGACTTTTTATACATTGCTTTAAATGGTGTTCCGTCTTTTGTTAACAGCATAAACACACGCGTGTTTGCGCGATTCCTTGTTGGACTTACTAGGCTACCTAACGGTGTAATGAAACAGTCCGTTTTACAGTCATCACAATCTACATCATCACGAATATCTTGAATACGTCGAATCGCACGAACAACCTCGCAAATACAATGAGTCTCGCATTTTCCTCTGTTGTCAACGATATCATCGTTTCTTCCACATCCCATTAATTCCACCTCCTTCTTATCATTCCTTTATAATTTATGCAAAGAAACGAACTGTGACAGGGCACTCGAACTGATTTTGAATAAAGTTAACGAGTAAAAGGCATACTGTTTAGAAAATGGAGGGATTTATATTAGGAGGGTTATGATAATAATCTCAGTGATATTGCTACTTACAGGATGCAATTCAGTAGAAAAAAAGGTTTTGATAAACAATACCTCTGCTATAAGTGAAAAAGAGGTAGAAGAACTTTTTTTAAAAGATCCTAGGTTAACCAATGTTGTAGCAGTATTTAATGATAAAGATATTCTAGCCGGAGTAACGGTAAAAACATTTTCAAGATTTAAGAAGGCTAAAATAGAAAAAGAACTTAAAGAAAAAATTGAAAACTTGCATTCTGAATTAAATATTATCGTATCAGCAGACTTAAAAATTATAATGGAAACACGAAAGATGATGGATGAAAAAGATGAAAAGAAATTGAAGAAAAATATTAATGAATTAAAATCGCTTATAAAGGAAGAAACCTAAATGGATGATAAAAAGTATGCAGAAATAGAGAAGGAACTCTCGCCGAAAAAACCTTTAGTAAAGAATATATTTTTTGCATTCATAACAGGAGGTACGATTTGTTTAATCGGTCAGTTTATATCCCTTTTTTATATGAAGTATTTTGATTTTACAGAGAGAACTGCAAGCAATCCAACGGTAGCTACATTAATATTTATCGCTATGTTGTTAACAGGTTTTGGACAGTATAAGAAAATTGGCCAGTTTGGCGGTGCAGGTGCTGCTGTTCCAATCACTGGTTTTAGTAATGCTGTTGCTTCTGCCGCTATTGAACATAAAAGTGAAGGTTATGTACTCGGGGTTGGCGGAAATATGTTTAAACTTGCCGGGTCTGTAATATTGTTCGGTGTTTTTTCAGCATTTGTCGTTGCACTGATTAAGACAATTCTAGTAAAGCTAGGTGTTGTTTCATGGTAGTTAGAGGTATTGTTAAATTCCAGTCCACTCCTTCGATTATCGCTACCGGGGTAACAGTAGGTCCACTTGAAAAAAAAAGCGTATATGCGCCACTCTTTGATCAAATTTATGAAGATGAACGATGCGATTTAAAGACGAATGAACAGGGAAATGCAAAAATGATGGAAGATGCCTGTCGAATTGCACTTAGTAAGATTGCTATTCAATCTGAGGAAACTGACTTTTTAATTATAGGGGATTTAGTAAATCAAATGACGCCTTCAAGTTTTGCTGCCTCAGCCCTTCAAGTACCGTATATTGGTATGTTTTCGGCATGTGCTACATCAGTCTCAACACTAATTACAGCGGCATTGTTGACGGAAATAGGTATGTCAAATTGTTCAATAGCAGGTTCTTCAAGCCAACATAACTCGATTGAGCGACAATTTCGTTACCCCGTTGAATATGGCGCACAGAAACCAGAAACGGCCCAATGGACTGTAACAGGAGCTGGTGCAGCTGTTGTTACACCATATAAAAAAGGATTCCCGTCAATTGTAGGGGCAACGATTGGACGAGTTATTGATCTCGGTCTTACAGACCCACTCAATATGGGCGCGGCTATGGCTCCTGCGGCTTCGGATACGTTGCAGCGACATTTGGAAGGTCATGGTAGAAAAACAGCTGATTATGATGCAATCGTTACAGGAGATTTAGGAAAAACAGGATTTGAGCTTTTTAAAAAACTCGGTAAACTTGCGCAAGTGAATGTTTGGAATAATTTTCGTGATGCTGGAGCAGAGTTTTACGGTGAGGACCCTGCATTTTTGTCGGGTGCAAGTGGTGCTGGTTGTTCGGCATCCGTATATTTCACGGATGTATTTTCAAAGATGGTATCCGGAGAATACAATCGAGTACTCTTAATAGCCACGGGGGCACTTTTATCGCCATTATCTTTTCAACAAGGTGAAACAATTCCGTGTATTGCGCATTCAGTAGAATTAATAATGAAATGAGTGGATTGTATGGTTTCTTTATTTATAACAGCTTTTATTGTAGGTGGTTTAATTTGTGTAATCGGTCAACTTTTATTTGATGTAGCCAAACTGACTCCTGCACATACGTTAGTGATACTCGTTGTTGCTGGTTCAGTGTTAGACGGTCTTGGTCTTTATGAACCTTTGATTGATTTTGCGGGTGCAGGTGCGACAGTCCCAATTACGTCCTTTGGAAATGCTTTAACTCATGGTGCAATGGCAGAGGCTGAAAAGCATGGATTAATAGGAGTTTTAACGGGAATGTTTGAAGTGACAAGCTCTGGAATTAGTTCAGCAATCTTATTTGGATTCATTGCAGCATTCATATTTAAGCCAAAAGGAAATATATAATGGATAGTTGCCCGCCTCCTTCTAAGTATCCTTGCATAGGATACTTAGAAGAGAAGGGGGGTATTTTTTTATGTATGGACATGGATGTTACCCACACGGTGGCGGTAGAGGCGGTGTCCAAGGTGGCGCAAATTACGGCGGATCAATGTTCGTTTTAATTGTAGTCCTCTTTATTTTACTAATTATTGTAGGTCTAAGCTTCGTATAGGAGGGGGAATGACGGATGAATGATTCATTTTTCCGGAAAATAGAATCAAAAACAGGCGTGCCGATGGAAGAAGTATTTGCTCTAGCAAATGCGATTCAATACGCAGATTTTAGCGATGAACGCCAGGTACGTAAAATTATTCGCAATGTAGGTAAACTGGCAAGAAAAGATGTACCGCAACATACAGAAGATGAGCTTGTACGTTCAATAGTGAATAATGGCAAATCTATGAATCTGAATGATATTCAAGATATGTTGGGACGTTAATAATGAAATAATAGAAAAGTAGAAATGATTGGTTTAGTATTTACAGTAAAGGGTATAGTACTAACATAGGTTATATAAAAACTAATGAGGGGGTGTAATAATGGGTTACTTATTGCCAATTCGTCCAATTCAATCTGAACAGTATGCGAACCGTTTGAGTCAAGAACCTCACAACTTTGCGTATATTGGAAGACTTCAACGTGTAAATTTTAACAATGAATTTTTTGATGAGTTTCATGAACAATCGCAAGAACAATCACAGAAAGAAAAGGGTGATAAGGGTGATAAGAAGTCTTCTATTATTGTCGCCCCTTCTAACTCATATCAAGGATATATTCAACCAAATCCAGTAAATCTATCTCCTGCTATTTCACGTGTTGTCGGTAAGGGGATTAATATTAATACTTATGTGTAAAAACACTAGCAAAATAGGAAGCCCCTATAGCATTATGCTGTAGGGGCTTCCTATTTCGTTAGTTCAATATTTTTTCCATTGCACGATGTGGTATGTCCGCATCCATGAACTCCGGTGATGTAATTACAAAACCAAGCTTTTCATAGAAGGGTACCGCATAGGACTGGGAGTTTAAAATAATTTTCTTCAATTCATTACTTTTTGCAAACTCTTCAAGTGAGTTCATAATTAGATTGCCGAGATAGCGGCCACGAAATTCAGGAAGTACACAGACTCGTTCAACTTTGCCGGTTCCAGCATCTGTTTCTCGAAGTCGTCCAGCACCGATTGGAGTATCTGTAGTATATATTACGAAATGTGTAGCTGTTTCATCATGTTCGTCAAGCTCAAGATTCAACGGTACACCTTGTTCCTCTACAAATACTTTTTTTCGAATGCTGAAAGCAGATTCCCGATCTTTATCCGTTTTTGCAATTTCTACACGAAACAATGTTTACTTGTTCCCTTCAAGTCGAAATGTTTCATATACTGTCCATGAACCGTCATCGAGTTGATATAGAAGATGTAGGCGATCGATTGTTTCAGTATGATCAACACCAACCATTTTAAGTTGACCAATAATGTCATCGTGTTCACCTGAAGAAAGGCTTTGTGCGATTGTAATGTGTGGAACGAATGAAAATTCAGATGCCTCGCCGAAGAAATCATCGTTCAAATCATGGTGAAGGTTAAGCATCTCTTCGTTAGGAGTCGCTTTAAAATAGATTGCATTTGTAATTGGCGCAAACGTGCTGACTTTTGAAACATTCAGCTCAAATGGACCGTGTTTTTGTGTTACTTCTTTAATTGCTTTTGCTACATCTTCAATCTCAGTATCCGTTGCATTAAAGACACTTTTCATAGTCAGATGTGGAGTGATGAGCGCATAATGTGGGTCATATCTCTTTCTATAACCGTTTGCTAAATCTTGAAGTTTCTTTGATGGAAATGCTACGATTCCATATTTCATAATAAAATACCTCCTATAAAATTAAGTTGACTTATATATTATAACCTTAATCATAACAGAACCCGTGTCAGGTTGTCAGTTTTCCCTTACTATTCACCATAAACCATTGAAATAGCCCTTCGAACATCCGGTTGCCAATATTTCCAGGTATGGTCTCCTTTGAATTCTTCATAGAAGTATGGGAACCCTTTAATTTCAATCAACTTCTTTAATTCACGATTAGGTGTAAGGAAGTCCTTTATTTCATTGTCAGCTGTTTTAACCGTCGTTTCTTCACTACCAATGACATGGTATATTGAAAAGCGAGACGGGTCTTGCACAGCTTTTACAGCTTCAAGTACCGAGTGATCAACATATGGTGAGTGAAGAAGAACTTTGCCAAATGTATTTGGGTACTTTGCGGCGGCAAGTAAAGAAATTGTTGCGGCTAGTGAATCACCTATAAGTCCTCTACCATCGCCTACTTGATATGTCGGGTAGTTTTCATCCATATAGGGCACGAGCTCGCGTGCAAGGAAGCGTAAATAAGCTTCATGGCGATCGCCTTCAGGATGATACAGGCGTCTTCGTTCGCTTACACTTTTATATGGCACACCGACAACAATTACATTTTCAATTTCCCGTGCATCAATTAATTCATCAATAACACGTCCGATACGACCGTACTGGATATAGTCTTTACCGTCTGATGCAATTAGTATCGAATATTTATAGAGTTCCGAATAATTATGTGGCAAATGAATTAGAAGTTGCATATCCTCATCCAAAGCCTTGCTGTAAAAAGTAACTTCTTTAATTTTTCCGTATTCCACTCATAACGCCCCCACATCTAGATGTATATTTGAAATTGTACCATATCTGCATTTCCAGGTATAATGGTTGTATTGCTTTTATCTTTAGTTTGTATAAATGGAAAGATAAATGCAACGACGGTTATTTTTTTATAATGAAGGCATGAGGTCATTTCATTCTTAGAAAAGAGCATCATTAGAATTTTTGGTTCATTTTTATGATACGATAGAATATAAAATAATTTAGAAGGGGTTGTATTAATATGGGGAAAAAAGCTGAACCGGTTCACTCAAAAGTGGTTGAGGAAGCAACGAAAAAAGCACTTGAACGTCGTGGGGTTACGATGCGAGCGATAGCAGAAATTGTATATGAAATGCAGTTGCCTTACAATGATGGACTTCAAATGGCTCACTGTATTGAATCTGTTGAAGGTGTACTGAAGAAACGTGAGCTTCAACATGCTATTTTAGTGGGTATTGAACTTGATGAGTTGGCGGAGCAGGGGAAACTGTCTGAACCCTTGATGCAAATTGTTCGTTCGGATGAAGGTTTGTTCGGTGTTGATGAAACGATTGCTCTTGGTGCCGTCTTTACGTATGGTTCAATTGCAGTTACAACATTTGGACATTTGGATAAGAATAAAACGGGTATTATTAAAGAGTTGGATACGAAAAAAGGGGGAGCGGTGCATACGTTCCTTGATGATCTTGTTGCGAGCATCGCAGCATCTGCATCTTCTAGAATCGCACATCGAACGCGTGATTTGGAAGAAGCGGGCGAATCGTTTAAAGATATTTCACCGGATGAAACAATGCCGGAGTCACGAATTAAAGGTGCACTCGGAAATTAATAGGATTCCCATTCGTTTAGAGTTATTGGCGGGTGGGTCTTTTTTTATGGCCATTTTTTGGGTTTCTAGTCGTTTATATAAGACTAGACTTAAATATTCTTTTGATTCGAAATTTTTAGCGTGGTATGATGTCTCTATTAAATACAACTTTTATCATCAATTCTATAGGACTCCTTAGATGAATAAGCACATGGTTCTTTCAGATAGATTGAATGAAATTGGATAGAGATGGAGTATGGCGAATGAATCGAATTTCATTGCGAATGAAGATGTTTATTTTCTCATTTATACTTGTCATATTTTCGGTTGGAACCAGCGGTATGATTATGATTTATAATATTTCCTCCGCATTTGAAAAAGAGCTAGGAGCACGTTCGATTGCAATTGCAAGAACAGTTGCTCAATTACCAGAAGTGAAGAGTCAAGTGGGGTTGAATGATGGGTTTACAATTATCCAGCCGATTGCTGAAAGGGTACGTTTGGCAACTGATGTAGATTATATTGTTATTTTTGATATGAATCGCATTCGGTATTCACATCCTTCAGTCAGCAAGCTTGGAACTCTTTTTGAAGGTGGAGATGAACAAGCCTCTCTTTCTGAGCATGAATACATTTCCAAAGCGCAAGGGGTTCTTGGCTATGCAATACGTGCATTTGTTCCGGTGATGGATGAGGAGGGTGTTCATCAGGTTGGGGTTGTAACGGTTGGAATCTTATCGCCGACCATTCAAAGTTTGATTGTTGAATATCGTAATAATTTGTTGCTCTCATTATTTTGGGGTGTTCTCATAGGTCTTGTCGGTTCTTTAATTATTGCAAATCATTTGAAGAAGCAGACCTTGAACTTGGAACCATACGAAATTGCTCGTTTGGTCGAAGAACGATCAAGTATGATGCAAGCGATGGATATTGGTGTTTTAGCAACCAATAGTCATAATGAAATTGTTTTTATGAATCGATTAGCGAGACAATATACAGGTTTTCATGAGGAATCCATCTCGTTAGCTAAATTATTTCCGGATACGTGGCTTGCAAAGGAATCTAAAAATGAAATAGAAGTAATTTATCGTCCACTACTTTGTCAGAACGTTATGTATCTCGTAAGTATTTATCCGATTACCGTTCAAGACCGTTCTGTTGGGTCTCTTATTATGATGACGGACCGCAAAGAAGCACATATTTTAGCGGAGGAGTTAACGGGAATCAAAACGCTAGTAGATGCGTTACGTTCGCAAAATCATGAATATATGAACAAGTTACACAGCATTGCGGGCTTAATTCAACTGGATCGATCTGAAGAAGCTTTAAATATGATTATTGATGAAATTTCGGATGAGCAGGATGTTATTCAGTTTTTAAAAGATGCAATTTCCGATTACTCTGTACTTGGGCTTTTACTTGGGAAAAGATCGCGTGCCAAAGAATTGGGTGTAACTTTAAATATTGACAACACATCCTTTTTATATGAACTTATGGCGGGCTTTTCGAGTGGTGATATGGTCACGATTTTGGGGAATTTAATAGATAATGCTATGGAGTCTTGCCTGAATGCACAGGAAAAGAATGTAGATTTTTTAATACAAGGAGATTTAACCTTTTTATATGTAGAAGTCTGTGACAGTGGTTGTGGATTACCTGAAACTTTCGATGAAATTTTCGACTTTGGTTACAGCACTAAAGAAAAAGAAGGTAGGGGAATTGGATTGGCTTTAGTTAAACGGATTATCGATTCGAATAAAGGAAGCATATCTGTACTTTCAGATTCTACTCCTGGTTCCACTTTTATAGTAAAAGTGGGTAAGGTGAATGAATATGTCTAATATTACTGTTTTTATTGTTGAAGATGATCCAATGGTTTTAGATATTAACTCAGGTTTTTTAGAAAGAATGGATGGCTTTACGCTCGTTGGAGTTTCGATGAACGGGAAAGATGCATTGGAACAAATTAAAATAGTAAAGCCTCAACTTATATTATTGGACATGTTTTTACCGGATATGTCGGGTATAGAGATTTTAACAAAATTAAGATTGGAACGGATTCCTTCGGATGTAATTATGATTACTGCCGCACGTGACACTCTTACGATACAAGAAGTGATGCGATTTGGTGCGGTCGATTATATGGTGAAACCTTTTCGTTTTGAACGCTTTCAAAAGTCTCTGGATAATTATTATAAAACAACTCGGAAAATAAAAACGTTGGAACATTTGAAGCAAGAAGATATTGACGATTGGTTGGGCAGTACTTCAATTGGAATTGAGTTACCTAAAGGATTGAACAAGCTTACGATGGAACAAATTGTTTTAGGTTTAGTAGAACAAACGCTTCCCATCACGGCAGAGCAATTGGCGCAAACTGTCGGGATGGCAAGAGTTACTGTTCGAAAATATTTAGACTTTCTAGCACTTAAAGAAAAGGTTCGAATTGAAATGCAATACGGACATGTAGGGAGACCTACTAAATTTTACTCCCTGCTGTAGCTAACCGCACAGCAGGTTTTTACTTTGTTTTCAATGATATAAATAATCCTGAATAAAAATACCATAAAGACCAAAACGTTCAATATCTTTTTATTATTGATTTCCATAAGTAAGCGTATACAATCAAAATAACAGATTACTTAATCATCTGGAGGAGAACCTTGTATCTATCTGTCTATTATAAAAGGTTTACATTTGTACTTATTTTAGCTGTTCTATTTCTCTTATTAACCGCATGTCAGAAGAACGCATTTCCTATTGATAATGAGCAATTAAGTGAAGAAGAACGTCTGGTCATTCGTTTCTCACATGTAGTCGGTGAAAATACTCCTAAAGGATTAGCTGCACGAAAATTTGCTGAGTTAATAAACGAACGAAGCAATGGCCATGTGGAGGTCCAAGTTTTCCCAAATGGATTTCTTTATAAAGATGGAGAAGAAATGGACGCTTTACTAAATGGCGATATTCAAATGATCGCTCCTGCGACATCGAAAGTGACTTCGCTTGTTCCTGAATGGTCTGTTATCGACCTTCCGTTTGCTTTTAGCACGTATGAAGAAGTACATGACTATATAGCAGGTCCAATTGGACAACGATTGATTTCAAAACTAGATGACAAAGGATTACACACGTTAGGTATATGGGATAACGGTTTCAAGCAAATAAGTAATCGAGAGTTTCCTATACTACTTCCAACGGATCTTAAGCAGTTAAATATGAGGATTATGCCAAGCGATATTCTAGAAAAACAGTTCTCTATTTTAGGAGCAGTTCCAAAGAAAATTGATTTCAATATTTTGTTTCATCACTTGGAAAATGGAGATGTGGATGGACAGGAAAACACATTATCCAATATTACAAGTAAAAATCTTCATACGTTGCAAAAATACTTAACGATTAGTAATCATGGTTATTTAGGGTATGTTTTGCTTATGAATGATGAATTTTGGAAAGAGCTTCCTGTAGACATTCAACTTCTAATTAAGGAAACGTTAATTGAAGTGAATCAATGGGAGTGGGATATTGCACACCAGATAAATTCTGAAAAGTTAGTGGAGTTAGAAAACTGCGAATGCATTGGCATCCATCATCTTACGGAACAAGAACGTCTAATTTGGGAAGAAGCCTTCGAACCGGTATTTGAGTATTATAAAGACCGTTTCGGAGCTGAATATATAGAATTACTTCCATAAGTACTAAAACGCTGCGATTTATCGGAGTGGAGAAGAAGTTGGGGAATCTTTTTGTATTATAAAACAGAATTAGGGGGAAAGAAAAATGAAGAAAATAGCTATGCTTTTTATTATTAGTCTACTTGCTATTCTAGTAGCGGCGTGTTCTGGTGGCGATAAAGATACTACAACAGAGGCGTCAAAAGACAAGCCGATCATTATTAAATTTTCACACGTAACTTCAATTGACAGTGTTAAAGGTAAAGCGGCAGAGCAATTTAAAAAACTAGTTGAAGAAAAAACAGATGGTAAAGCAACTGTTGAAATTTATCCGTCATCACAATTATATGGAGATGCTGATGAATTAGATGCACTAGTTTCTGGAAACGTTCACATGATTGCTCCATCTGTAACTAAAATGGTGAAATTAGATCCACGTTGGCAGTATGTTGACATGCCTTTCTTATTCGCAGACCGTGATCATGCACATAAATTTTTCCAAAGTGATTTAGCGAAGTCATTATTAAACAGTGAAATATTAGGAAACAACGATATTATGGGCTTAGAATTCTGGGAAAATGGATTTAAACATTTTACGAACAATAAACAACCACTTCAAAAGCCTGAAGATTTTAAAGGCATTAAATTCCGTGCACAAGCAGGAAAAGTATTAGAATCTCAATTTAATGCACTTGGTGCTGGTAGTGCAACAATTTCTTTTGGTGAAACATACGCAGCATTGCAACAAGGAACTGTCGATGGACAAGAAAACACATTTAACAATATCGATACACAAAAATATCAAGAAGTACAAAAGTATATGACGCTTAGTGAACACGGACGTTTGGATTACGGAGTTTTTGTTAATAAACCTTTTTGGGACAAAATGCCTGAAGATATCCGTAAACAAGTTGAAGAAGCACTTAGAGAATCAACTGAGCTTGAATGGCAACTTGCTTTTGACGAAAACGCAGCAAGCTTAGAAAATATTAAAAACTCAGGAAAAGTTGAAGTATTAGAATTAACAGATGCAGAGCGTGATGCATTTAGTGCTGCTTTTGAATCGGTTTATGAAGAGTTTGGTGAAACAATTACACCTGAACTTCTTGATGGAATCCGCGATTTAAAATAACTTTTTACGGGTGTCGATCCGCTACATTGATCGACACCCGTAAGTTTTAATAACTATGAACTGTGTGAAAAGGGAGGACTAGTATGAAGTCTTTAAAGAAGTTCTGGGCACTTTTCGAGGAAGTTTCGGCAGGAACATTTTTCTTCGCTGGAATCAGCCTTATATTTTACGGTGTTATTATGCGCTATGTATTCAATGAACCGAAGGCTTGGGTCGAAGAAGTCGTTCGGTATGTAATCATTTGGGGTGTGTTTTTAGGATTTGCAATTGCTTTACGACATAATCAACATATTCAAGTGGACATTGTTTACGATAAACTGAACAATCGTTGGAAAAAGGTTGTAGATTATTTTTCAACAATCGTAAGCATTTTATTTTGTGGTACGTATACTTATTTTGGACTTATTCTTGTTATAAATCGTTTTAGTTCGGGAATGGTCTCTCTTGATGTTGGGATTCCTATGTGGATTATTTACTTAATCCTTCCGATATCTGGATTCTTATTTTTAATCCGTTTTATAGAGCGCTTAGTGAATCTAGTACGAGGAAAGGATGTTGAATATGATAATCCTCTTACTTAGTATTTTCTTTTTGCTACTTATACTGAGAGTTCCAATTGCGATCAGTCTTGCAATGTCTACTATAATTATTCTTCTTACAACTGACTTCAATATGACTATGGTTCCCCAAAGGATGTTTACAGCACTTGACTCGTTTCCGATGATGGCAATCCCCGGATTTGTTCTTGCTGGTGTATTACTTGCACGCGGTGGAATTTCCAAGTATCTAATTGAAGCACTTAGAACTTGGGTTGGTCATTTATCTGGAGGATTAGCTGTAGTAGCTATCCTTGCATGTATGATTTTTGCTGCAATATCGGGTTCAAGTCCTGCTACAGCAGCTGCAATTGGTTCTATCATGATTCCTGCAATGGTTAAAGCAGGTTATGATAAGAAGTATTCTATGGGATTGATTGCTGCTGGTGGAACTTTAGGGATTCTTATTCCACCGAGTATTCCTTTAATCATTTATGGAATTACAGCCGAAGTTTCGATTGGTAAACTCTTCATGGCTGGAGTTATTCCAGGTGCACTTCTTGGTGGAGTTTTAGTTGTATCTGCAGTGTTCTATGCGAAAAGAAATGGTTACGGTAAAAATGAAAAGTCTACATGGAGCGAAAGAGGAAAAGCTTCTTTAAAAGCTATATGGGGCGCATTTTTACCATTCCTGATTCTAGGTAGTATATACAGTGGAGTTGTAACACCTACAGAATCAGCGGTAATCGCGGTGTTTTACGGAATTATTGTTTCTGCATTTATTTACCGTGAATTACATTGGAGAGATATTCGACCAATCATAACTGAGTCCATTAATATTACGGCAATGATCTTTTTAATTATCGGAGCTGCGAGCTTATTTGGTCTATATCTTACAAATGCACAAATTCCACAGCAGATTGGTGCTTGGATAGCGGAAAGTGATATGAATAAGTGGATATTTATTCTCATTGTTAATATTTTGTTCTTCTTTATGGGAATGTTCTTAGAAGCAGTATCTATTATTCTTATTACATTACCAATATTGCTTCCGATACTTGTCCATTTCGATATCAATTTACTTCACTTCGCAATCATTATGACAATCAATATGGAGCTGGGTATGATTACACCACCAGTTGGACTTAATTTGTTTGTCGTAAGTGGAATTGCCAAAGAAAAGCTTGGGGCTGTAGTAAGAGGGGTCATACCATTCATCTTCTTGATGATTCTGGTCCTAGTAATCGTTATTATCTTCCCACAACTTTCACTTTGGCTTCCAGAGCAAATGAAGTAATCATTTAGTTTGCTAAAAACCTTCCCTTTGTTTATAAAAGGGAAGGTATTTTATTGTTATTTTACTCTGCAATAACAGAATTTATTGTTTGTTAAAAAATTTCCTGAAGGGCAGTCCTTATATATAGGTTTCCAAGTAGCCCGTTGCTTTCCGCTCGGAACGGAAATCAGCGAGTAGCAAGAAAATTCTTAGTTCAGTATATATTAATTAAAAACTTTACCAACGGAATAATTTGTGCAACCCATAATCATTCAACTCATAAAGTACGTTACAAGCATTCCTAATATCAGGCCGACAACTAGTACTAATACATAAAATAAACGTCTCAATTCGCCATCCTTCCATATTTAATAGTGTAATTAGTTTATTCGATGGACAAAAAGTATAGTACCGAACAACGGAAAGTGGTATGTTTTGCTTGTTTCATTTTATTTATATCTACCATATAAACAAAAGAGGACTAGTAAATAATCTAATAATTAACTATACTACTCAAAGGCGTATGATTTCAGTGGATTTGAATGAATACATAAGAAACACGTTTTAGAAGTGAGGTTTTACTATGAGGAACAAAGATACATATCATGTCGACCATATTATTAATTCTGAAGAAGCACAGCAAAAGTTATACAAGCGAACGCTGATTGTTGTTGTCATGTCCCAAATATTTGGAGGAGCGGGACTAGCGGCTGGAGTAACTGTAGGTGCACTGATTGCCAGGGATATGCTAGGGCTGGATAGCTTTACAGGTGTTCCCTCCGCATTGTTTACTTTTGGTTCAGTACTTGCTGCATTTACGGTGGGAAGGATTTCTCAGCGCTTTGGGAGACGTTATGGCCTGTCGCTAGGGTTTATCACCGGAGGGATTGGGGCAATAGGTGTTATTGCAGCAACCACAATGGGCAATATACCCTTTTTATTGGTTTCGTTATTTGTGTATGGAGCCGGAACTGCCACGAATTTACAAGCACGCTACGCAGGTACGGATTTAGCGAATGATAACCAAAGAGCTAAGGCCATTAGTATCGCAATGGTTTCAACGACGGTTGGCGCCGTAGCTGGGCCAAACTTAGTAACACCTATGGGGAACTTTGCAATGACGCTTGGAATACCTGCGCTTGCGGGACCCTTCATATTGGCAGCTGCTGCTTATATTGTAGCGGGCCTAATCTTGTTTATTTACTTGAAGCCTGATCCATTTCTAATTGCAAAAGCAATTGCTGAAGAGCAAGAGAAGCGTGATGGATTAGAAGGAATTGATGATAGCAAAGTACTGAATAAAAAGGTCAACCGAATCGGAATAATTGTTGGTGCATTGGTATTAGTTCTGTCTCACTTTGTTATGGTTGCAGTGATGACGATGACACCAATTCATATGCAAAATCATGGTACGGGACTATCTGCGGTTGGAATGGTAATTGGACTCCATATCGCTGCTATGTATTTACCATCTCTTGGTACGGGTTATCTTGTTGATAAATTCGGACGTTCTGTTATGGTCGTTGTTTCGGGGATTACATTATCATTAGCGGGGCTAACGGCGGCGTTTGCACCTGGTGATTCTTTAGTTTGGCTGTCTACTGCGCTGATCTTATTGGGACTAGGGTGGAATTTCGGCTTAATAAGCGGAACAGCAATTATTGTAGATTCAACTAGTATGAAAACGCGCGCTAAAACTCAAGGGTCAGTGGATGTTTGGGTTGCAATTGCAGGAACAACTGGAAGTTTAATGTCCGGTATCATAGTAGCTTTCTCAAGTTACGCCATCCTCGGATTTTTGGGAATGTATCTATCTTTACTTATGATACCTTTAGTTATTTGGTCGCATTATAAACAAAAAAAGCAAACACTTGAAGGTTAAATATAGGTCATATCCTTCAATTCGATTTATATAGAACACGCTGTGTAACTTGGATTTTCCGTTGCTCAGCGTGTTTGTCTTTTCTTAATAAGTATTCTTTTGTGAAAAAAACTATAAATTATATTAAATAAAGAAAATCGAAAGGTGGTGATTGTCTTGTTCATACTTCGAAAAAGCTTATTGATTAAAATAATTAAAATGCTCTTTCCAATTATTCTTTTAGGTTTTGCAATTTTTGAAATACAGAATTCTATAAGTGCTGTCGATATTAATTTGCTTCAGCAAGAAATGAGTCAATTGCAATCTTGGAAGCTTTTACTCATTTTTTTAATTTCTTTCAGTGCAATCACACCTATGGTTTTTTATGATGTACTTTTGGTTAAAGTATTGAAAATCAAAATGAAAACGAAGCATTTAGTCCAAAATTCTTTGATTGTGAATACCTTCTCGAATTTTATTGGCTTCGGTGGTTTACTTGGAGTGTTTCTACGAAATTATTTTTATTCAAAATATAAGGTTGAGAAGGAAAGCATGTTTAAAGATATTGCCTCCGTAACATTCTTTTATTTAACAGGAATTTCTTTATTGGCTTGGATTGTACCTTTATTCTACTGGGATTTTTATTTGTTGAAGGAAACGAAATGGCTGTTCATCGCAGTTCTCTTACTAGGTCTATATTTTCCGGTATTCATTGGAATACGGAGCATTCGTAATCGAAAAGGGAACACATCCACATTAAGTAGGAAGATTTCTCTACAACTGATCGTAACTTCTTTAGTAGAGTGGATTTCGATTTTTTTATTAATATGGTCTATTACCCTTATATTAAATATACCGATTGCGCTAACAACATTAATTCCGATATTTTTAATAGCGGCATGCGCTGGAATCGCGAGTATGATTCCGGGAGGACTAGGCTCATTTGATTTGGTCTTTTTGTGGGGAACACAAAGCGCAGGAATTGCTGATGAAAAGGTTCTTTTCTTACTTATATTGTACCGGTTAAGTTATTTATTTCTACCATTTATTCTTTCGGCTTTGTTATTTGTAAAAGAATACTGGGAAAGATGGAACCGATCATGGGATGACTTACCTGATATCATCTTCCAAAAGGCTAGTCATATGCTGCTTACGATTTTGGTTTTTACGTCAGGCGTAGTTCTGCTTCTTTCGGCATCAATACCAGGAATTCTTAGCCGATTAAAAATTGCACAAGAATTTTTATCATTACCAATTATGAACGTCTCTCACCAATTAACTGTAGCGGCTGGATTTATTTTACTCGGCCTTTGTAGAGGAATTCAATATAAAGTGAAAAGAGCTTATGTACTGACAGTTATTGTTCTTAGTAGTGCAGCATTGTTTTCGCTTTTTAGAGGATTTAAATATGAAGAAGCAATCTTTTTACTAATTGTAACGGCATTAATAATAGCGGCAAAAAAACAATTTTATCGCGAGAGTTATGTTTTAACATGGGGGATTGCCATTTTCGACTTAGCAATCATACTAATTATTACAACAATGTACGTATTCATAGGATATATAAACTTACCGATATCTAAATTCCAAATACCAGCAGCTATTCGTGATTATATTATTACCGATTACTCGGATTTATTTTACAGTGCAATCATAGGACTCATTATTGCAATTATTATTTTGTATATTGGGTACATTTTTCATAAACCTAAAAAAATGATCACGTACTCCTCGTTAGATCAAGTAGAAAAGATAGAAAAGCATTTGTCCCTCTATCGCGGGACAGAGTTCTCACATCTGATCTTCCTACATGATAAAAATGTTTATTGGAATAAAGAAGGAACGGTTTTATTTACTTATCAATTTTATGCGGACAAAATTGTCGTTCTAGGTAATCCGGTTGGAAAAGAAACTCATTTTTCATCGGCTACCGAAGAGTTTTTAGACCTTGCAGATCGATTCGGTTTCACAATCATCTTTTATGAAATAAACAGCAATTTCTTTCCGAATTTACATGAGCATGGATTTGGCTTCTTTAAACTCGGAGAGGAAGCGTTCGTGAATTTGGAGAGTGCTGTAATAGAAGATTTCGGGAAAGGAAGGTATGAACAGGAAGGTTTTCTTCTTGAAGTTCTCGATCCACCGTTTTCATCAGAACTATTGAATGAGTTGGAAAGTATATCAACAAAATGGTTGCAGGGAAGAACAGAAAAGGGTTTTTCGTTAAGTTTCTTCGATAAAAACTATCTGAATAAATCCGAGATTGTAATCTTGAAAAAACAGAATGAAATCATTGGTTTCTCCAGTTTAATACCGATGTACGACCAAAGTGAACGGATTTCGATGGATTTAATGCGCTTCAAACCTGATGCAGACATTGAGTCATTGGATTACCTTTTGGTCTCGTTGTTTGAATGGGCGAAAAAAGAGAACTATCGCCACTTTAATATTGGGTTGTCTTCATTATCAAATGTTGGCCAATCAAAATATTCTTTTATAAGTGAAAAAATTGCAGGACAAATCTTTTCACACGGTCAATACTCATATGATTTAAAGGGCCTAAAAGACTTTCAAATCAAACATGCTGACTTTTGGGAGTCAAAATATGTAGCCTATCGAAAAAAGTCATCCTTAACGTTTACTATGATGCAGATTACGTTGCTGATAGGAAACAAAAAGAGGTAAGGACACAAAATAAAACGTGGATACGGGTGCAATTCAAAACTGCACTTGTATCCACGTATTGTTTTTCGACAAGGGTTTTTTAGATTTCCCATGCCGGCAACATTTTATTTAATTGTTTATCCTCACGGTAGCCCAATACATACTCGGCTTGCATTATTGTATGAATTTCACGAGTACCTTCATAAATGACAGGTGCTTTTGAATTTCGTAAATAACGTTCTACTGGGTATTCATCTGAAAATCCGTAAGCACCATGAATTTGAACGGCGTCATCTGCTGCTTTGTTTGCATAATCACATGCCTGCCATTTCGCAAGGGAAGTTTCACGAGTGTTGCGTTTTCCTAAGTTCTTTAATTCGCCTGCACGATAAACGAGAAGACGACTCATTTCAAAACCAGCTTCCATATTGGCAATCATTTGTTGAACAAGTTGATGTTTACCGATGGGTTTGCCAAAAGTTTCTCTTTCGTGACAATACTTTACGCTTGCTTCAATACAAGCCATGATTTGTCCAACCGCTCCTGCAGCAACTGTAAACCTCCCGTTATCTAGTGCGGCCATTGCGATTTTAAAACCTTCTCCTTCTTCGCCAAGTAAATTTCCAACAGGAACTTTTACATTTTCAAAAAACAATTCTCCGGTATTTCCAGCACGAATTCCAAGTTTACCTTTAATTGCTTTTGAGGAAAACCCCTCCCAATCACGTTCTACAATAAATGCAGATATGCCCTTATGTTTTTTTGATTTCTCATCGGTATATGCAAAAACAAGAAAGTTATCTGCTTGGTCACATAAAGAAATCCAGGTTTTCTGACCGTTCAAAATATAGTGTTCACCATCTTTAACCGCCGTCGTTTGCATGGCTGCTACATCCGATCCCGCCGCGGGTTCAGTAAGACCGAAAGCTCCTATTTTTTCACCTTTTGCTTGTGGGACTAAGTATTTTTGCTTCTGCTCTTCAGAACCCCATTGAAGGAGTGTCATACTATTTAAACCTGTATGCACAGATACCGCTGTGCGGAAAGCGGTATCTCCACGCTCTAATTCTTCACAAACAATGGCCAATGAATTATAATCCATTCCACTTCCACCATATTTTTCAGGAATGCAAACCCCCATTAATCCTAGAGCAGAAAGTTTCGGTAAAATAGCAGGGTCGTATTTACCTTCACGATCCCAGTCTCCGATATAAGGCATGATTTCTTTATCAACAAATCCTCTAACAGTACTACGTAACATATTTTGCTCTTCCGAAAATGAAAAATTCATATAAATTCTCTCCCTTAGTCTTTTTGTTTTAGTAAAGCACTCAAGATTTCTTCATTATGTTCACCTGGATTAGGTGGATGGTATTTCATTTGAACGGGCGTGCGTGATAATTTTAGTGGACTTCCAATCATTTTAATTATTCCGGCAGTGGGGTGTTCGTGCGTAATAAACATATTTCGCGCTTTCAATTGGGGGTCATTTACAACCTCTTCTAAATTCTGTACCGGACCGCACGGTATATTATTATTTTTACATAGATCCTGCCAATGTAATTTTGAATGTGTTAGAAATATAGTTTGTATTATAGAAATTAGTTCAGCCCTATTTTTCACACGGTCTGAATTTTTTCGAAAGCGGATATCCTCTGCAAGTTCTTCCTTTTGGATTACTTTACAGAAAGATTTAAATTGATTGTCATTACCAACTGCAATGACAATTTCACCATCAAGTGTTTTAAATGTCTGATAGGGGACTATATTGGCGTGAATATTCCCTAATGCTGTAGGTACTTTTTCTGCCATTAAGTAATTACTACCAATATTAACAAGTGAACTAACTGCGGTGTCGTATAGAGATATATCTATTTTTTGTCCCAAACCCGACTTCGCCCGTTCAATTAAAGCAGCTTGAATACCAATACAGGAATAGAGTCCCGTTAGGACGTCAACAATTGCAACGCCCGATTTTTGAGGTCCTGATTCTTCAGTTCCTGTAATGCTCATTAGGCCACTCATTGCCTGAATAACGAAGTCATAACCAGGCATATTCCGGCTTGGTCCTGTTTCGCCAAACCCGGTAATCGTACAGTAAATCAAACGTGGATTGAGTTCGGCTAATGATTCATAGCCTAATCCAAAACGTTCCATAGTGCCTGTTTTAAAATTGCTGATGATGATATCACTTTCGCTGACAAGTGCTTTAATGATTTCAATTCCTTCAATAGACTTTAAATCAACAGTAATTGCTTTTTTATTACGATTCGCACTTAAATAATAAGCGCTTACATCCTCTTTGAAAGGTGGGCCCCATTCCCGAGTTTCATCACTACCACCCGGGGCTTCGACTTTGATAACTTCCGCTCCTAAATCACCTAAAATCATAGTGCAATAAGGACCTGCAAGAACACGAGATAAATCAAGAACCTTAATATTCTCCAATGCACCGACCATGATCTCATTCCTTTCTAAGTCCAATTTAAAAAGCCAATTCAAATAGACTACAGAATATCTGTATGTCGATTTAAACTGGCTTTTTATCTGTGAGTAAAAAATCAAATAAATGATTTTTTGCAGACTAGGCAGTGTTGGCTTCTTACGTTTAGGTCTTCAAATTGTGTGTTGATCATGTGCAATGAACGTGTGAACGTTTCAACATGATTCGTTATCTATAATACTAGTACACGAAGTTAAATTTGTAAAGAGTGAATTTAGATTACTTGAACTATTCGATAAACAATCACTTCGATGTATTATGCGATTGGTATTGTTTATATAAATCCTTCAAAGCAGAAATTAATGCATTTCCGGCTTTCCCCAAATAGTGCTCTTCAATATCTTTTATTGGTTTTTCGATTCCGTCTTGCAAGCTATGTCCTTTGAGTAAATCATGGACAAAGTCTTGCCCGTGTTGCGTTGCTAACGTACAACTTGCAGTAACAATCACGCCGTACTTTTTATCTAATTCTGCTGTAATAGTAAGTGTTTCATATAAGTTTTTTGCCGCCATGCCAGATGGAAGTCGAGCATGGCCCGCTACGAAAATCGTATTCATATAGCTGCATCTCCCTGAACTTAATAGTATTTTCACACAGTTCTTACTTCTTATGTTATTGATAATAATACCTTTTAGGTACTATACAGTCAATTTAAGCTAATTAATCCAACCAACGCCGAA
Source organism: Sporosarcina siberiensis (assembly GCF_042681925.1). Taxonomy (NCBI): domain Bacteria; kingdom Bacillati; phylum Bacillota; class Bacilli; order Caryophanales; family Caryophanaceae; genus Sporosarcina; species Sporosarcina siberiensis. The sequence goes on along the minus strand of NZ_JBHUGI010000032.1, from coordinate 600,202 downwards.
GATATTCCAAACACACATATAGATTTAATGTTGATAAATTTAAAATTGATGTCCCTCTGTTGTCTAAAGTAAAAGCAATCGTATAATAGAAATGTTGCATAACTATTATATTCTGATACAAAAAAACGGAAAAACTAAGATTGTTTTTCCGTTTCTTCTTCTTTATTTCGCTTCGATTTTTAAATAATCATAGGTCATTGATTTTAAACTCTCTTCATCTATTTCAATTCCCAATCCAGGTTTATCAGATAAATGAACGTAAGGAATTTCATAGTTCAGCTTTGCGACATCTTTACTGAACATTAACGGTCCTACAAGTTCATTACTTTGGATTGTCTTTTTAGCTAGTGATAAATGGAGTCCTGCTGCGGAAGCAATGGATGATTCCACCATTGATCCTACTTGACATGTAAGACCGGCAAGTTCAGCTTGGTGAACTAAGTGCGTGGCAGGGTATAGTCCGCCGCATTTCATGAGTTTAATATTAATAAGGTCTACAGCACGTTTAACAATGATTTCATGCATTTCTTTATTGCCATGAAGACCTTCATCAATCATGACAGGAATATTTGTTTTTTGTTTTATTTCTTTAAGTCCATCAATGTCACTAGCAACTGTTGGCTGTTCAATCCAGTCAATTTTGCAATCGATTACGTTTTCGAGCACGTACATAGATTCAGAGCTTGTTTTCCAGCCTTGATTGGCATCGACTTTTATCGGGACAGATGGACCGACTGCCTCGCGAACTGCACGAATTCTAAGAATATCCAAATTTTTGTCGGTTCCCACTTTTAATTTAAATGATTTGTATCCTTCACTCATTGCAAGCTTAGCTTCATTAGCCATGACTTCTGGATCGAGTATGCTAATCACTTTTGGAACTTCCAACGAATCATGAGAACGACCACCTAGTAAGTTGTAGATAGGTTGATTTGTCGCTTTTCCCATTAAGTCATAACAAGCGATATCAATAGCTGCTTTTGCGGTAGTCGCTCCAAAAATAATTTGATTCATTTTAGTATGGATGTTCTCGATATTAAAGGGGTTCTCTCCGATTAAAGCGGGACCAATTGTTTTACTAAGAATTGTAAATGTGCTTTCCCATGTTTCTCCGGTAACGTGTTCGTCAGGAGTTCCTTCTCCGTAACCAACAAGTCCAGTATCCGTTTCAACTTTAACTATAATTGAGGGCATATCCACATACGTATGATAACTAATTATAAATGGTTTTATTAACGGCAACCTGACCGCGAAAAGTTCGATAGAAATAATTTTCATTTAGGATTCTCCTTTTAAAAAATTGATTAGACTGTTGCTAAATAGTTCTACACCTACTGAAAGCATATCCTCATCGATATCGAATTTAGGGTGATGGTGTCCATAAGGACGGTCTGGGTTGCCAATTCCGATAAATAAATAGCAGGCGGGAATTTCAACTGAGTAATAAGCGAAATCCTCACTACCCAATATGGGTTCGATTTGGATAACTTTTTCTTCACCGACTAATTGGATAGCTTCTTTATTCATAAATACTGTTAACTCTTGATCATTTATGAGTGGGGGATCGCCATGTTCATAATTCAACTCGTACTTCGCACCGAATGATTCGCATACTCCTTTTAGAATGCTTTCAATTCGCTGCCTAATAAATTTAGATGTCGCTTGGCTGAAAAACCGTACAGTACCAGAAGCCTCGGCTGTGTCTGGAATGATATTATAATTCGTGCCAGAGTTTAATTTACCAATACTCAGTACAGCTTGTTCTTGTGGACTGAGACTTCTGCTGACAATTGAATGCAACTGGGTGATGACATGAGAAATGACGAGCGTCGGATCAATCGTTTGATCGGGCATTGAACCGTGTCCGCCTTTCCCGAGTATTTTAAATGTAAAACGGTCTGCTCCGGCCATTGTTGCCCCGTCTCGCATGCCAATAACACCAGATTCTAATGGTTGCCATAGGTGATAGCCAAAAATAGCGTCGACGCCTTCTAACAGATTGGCAGATACAAGCTCAGTCGCTCCACCTGGGATTTCTTCCTCCGCATGTTGGAAAATCAATACTATTGTTCCGTGAATTGCGTCCCGATTATTTGATAAGTAATTTGCCGTTCCGAGTAAAATGGCCATATGCCCATCATGTCCGCAAGCATGCATGACTCCTTCGTTTTTAGAAACAAACGGTAAACCCGTTTCTTCAAAGATTGGTAACGCATCTAAATCTGCGCGAATTCCGATTGTTTTTCCTGCATGTGTTCCTTTAATACGACCAATAACGTCTTTACCTGTTAATGAGTACGTTTCAATATTTAATTTCTCAAGTTGTTCTTTTATATAAATTCTTGTTTCTGTTTCTTTATAAGACACCTCTGGATGTTGATGAAGATATCTACGTTGTTCAATAACCCATTTAGTTAGTTCATCATTCATCTTCATTAGAATTCCACCTCGTATTATAGTTTTATTAAGAGTAACCAATCAAATGAGCAACGGTTACGAAGAGAGCACCTAAAGTATAATGAATTAGGATTAAAGGAAGGATCCACTTGACCCATTTTATCCAAGGAATTTTAGCTAAAGCGAGACCTGCCATGAAATAGCCAGATGTAGGTGAAAATATATTGGAAATTCCATCACCGAACTGAAATGCGAGGACTGCTGTTTGTCTTGTAACACCTACTAAATCAGCAAGCGGAGCCATAATAGGCATCGTTAATGCAGCTTGTCCACTTCCTGATGGAACAATGAAGTTCAGCATACATTGGACGATATACATTCCGACTGCTGCAAGTCCGCCAGGCATTGTATCAATACTAGATGCGAGTCCGTGAAGAATTGTATCCATAATCAAACCGTCTTGAAGAACGACCAAGATGGCATTTGCAATCCCGACGACCAAAGCCCCCATTACAAGAACCCGACACCCTTCAATAAAGGACTCCGCAATTTCACTGAAATTCATTTTTGCAAGGAGACCCATAATAATACCCATTATTAAAAATAGGCCGGAAATTTCGGATAAATACCAGTCTAATTTAATGACACCAAATGCAAGAGTCACTAATGTGGCAATTAATACAAGGAAAATAAGTTTATGTCCAGTAGTCATACTCTTCATTTCTGAAGGTACAACGATTTCCTGGTCAGGACTTCCATATAACGAACTTTTCGTCGGATCAGCTTTAACTTTTTTAGCATAGCGCATGACGTACCAAATGCTTATAGAGAGAAAAATAGCCCATACTATTATTCGAAATAACAAACCTGAGAATAAGGGTACCTCGGCAATACCTTGGGCGACACCGACTGTAAACGGATTCATAAATGCGGCTGTAAATCCAGCAGAAGTTCCAAGAAGGACAATAGCAGCACCGACCATAGAGTCATAGCCAATTAACACCATTAATGGTACTAGAATAGTAATATATGGAATCGTTTCTTCTGCAAGTCCCAACATTGCACCGGATAAAGCAAAGAAGGTCATAAGTATGGGGATTAGCCAGTATTCTCTTCCTTTCATTTTTGTAGAAATGCTTCCAACCGCACCTGTGATGGCACCCGTGGTTTGGAGAATACCAAAAGCTCCACCAACTATGAATATGTAAAAGATAATACCGGCAGAATTAGTCATTCCCTTATGAAGGGATTGGAAAATCTGCATAAAACCTGATGGTGAAGAATCTACAACTTGATACGTTCCGTCAACAACGATTGTACGACCATCATCGTTTACAATTCGATCGTATTCACCAGCTGGAACGATATAGGTTGCAATTGTTGCAAGAATTATGACCATAAATAAGATGACATAAACATGTGGAATTCCAAACTTCCATTTTCTTTCTTTTAAATTTGAAACCGTTTTCTTGTCGCCCATAAATAATATTCCCCCTCAATTCCTAAAGTCGGTAACTAGTCGCTAATTAACAAATGAGTAGTCGGTAACTAGACGCTAATTAGTATTACTTTAGCTGAAGATAAATGATTAGTCAATGGAATTTCGACAATTCGGAATGGTGATTCAAATTAATGTTTTCGGGAAGGCTTAAACAATAAACCGAGCGTGGCCTTCCGTGTTGAAAGGGCTGCTCTTCTCCGATGATTTCTAGGTAGCCACAATCTGAAAACTTTTTCAACATTCTCTCGGCACTTCTCTTTGTTATTTCGAAGTAGCTAACAATATCACTTGAAGTGAAACGATTGATAGGTCTAGAATTAGTGAATTGAATCATCTTGTTTAAGTTTGTAACACTAATACCAATTTCTTTTGCCAACTGGATAAAATTCTCATCTTGACTAAATAAAATGAAGTGCTTTGGTTTGTTATCACCGGATTCCATTACAATTTTGTCTTTTGTAACTGTATGAACGGAAAGTAAAGATTTATTTTTTTTCGAGTCGGAATAACTAAGGGCGATTTTTGCGTTACTTTCAGCTTCTATAATGGTCATTCCAAACCCAAACCCAATCGAAATTTCAATATTCTTTTGATGTGCATAGATTTTAATATCGTTGAGAAACTCAAGGTTTGTTAGCAAATATTCAATTCCACCCTTTGTTCCATAGAGTGCATAGCTTTTATCTTCTAGCTTTTGGACAGTACAGCTGATAATCTTTGAAAGTGATTTTAACTTTTCATCTAGAAAGTCATGTGATTCCAAAGGGATTTTCGAAACATTTATTGTAGATAAAGATACAAAGCCAGCTGCAACTTGTGAATGCTCCGTTTGCTGCAGGATGGCTAAATTTTTTGCTTCCAATAAAGCATCGATGATATTTTTTTCGGGATCAATCATCCTCATGCATGGAATGTTTAACTGTAAAAGTTCATCATGGAGTGCATGAATGGAAGTTACGACAAAATCAATTTTTTTTGTATTCCATAACACAATATGTGTATTTAGGACTTCTGAAAACGGAAACGGTCTAGTGAATTCATTGCTAATCCATGGATACTCGAATACAAATACAGGTTTTGGCTGAATGTCCAAACTAGATATAACGACATCTAGACTTGCTCGATTTGGGATGTCAAAGGAAATTCGATCTAGCTCGGCGACTTTTTTATTTTTAATGTCTAAAAGTGTCATGGCTATATTCAATTCAGTATCTGCTATAAATGTAAACGGTTTATCAAGAACACCTAGGTTCTTTTTAGTTATGTAATAAGGTAGAATACCGGAAAATAAATAAACATCGAAAGAGTGCGCTTCAGAAATGAGAGTCCCTATTTCTTCCGGAGATTGATATACAAATGGCGTGACTTTAATATCAGGAACGAAGGAAACATAATTAAGAACACGTTTTGCGAGACTTGCGGAACCAAAAAAAGCGATTTTTGTAATCATTACATGACCTCCAAGAATATAAATGGTTAATTACTAGACAAAAGTTCTACGATTGATTATTCAAATCATAACACTTTATTATAATCATACATCAATTTGTTAATCTTCCGCGAATACTTGATGACATATGTGATCGAGGAAGTACAAAAAGGGGACTGTCCCGGATAGTCAGTGAAAACTGACTTACTGGGACAGCCCTATTTTTTAATTGGTATAGGCTATTGAAGGACACTAGATTTGTAGGAAGTTCTTTATAGACTCGGCTTTCAGTTAGGTTGAAAGTCACGACTTACAAGCAAATCGCGTGGAGTGCAAGCAAACGCGTTTTCACCCTTATTGATTCAAATATGCCCATGCATATTGTGCGTACAGTTCTGCGCCAGTTACAAGTGCATCTTCATCAATGTCGAAGTTGCCATGATGGTGTGACCATTCTGTATCCTTTTTAGGGTTACCGCTGCCTACAAGTGCAAAACTTCCAGGTGCTTTTTCTAGAAAGAATGAGAAATCCTCGGCACCCATTGTCGGCTTTTCATCAAATACGGTATTTGGACCGAATGCTTCAGTTGCAACTTGCTGAACCAATTGGGCACTTTCCTCATCGTTTATCACAGGTTGTGTTCCCCGAATGTACTCTACTTTTGCCGTGGCGCCGTAAATGGAGGCAACATTGTTTGCATAAATTGTGATGTTTTTTTCAATATGATCTCTTGTTTCTTGATTAAACGTTCGGACAGTTCCTTCAATTAAAGCATTTTCTGCAATAATATTAAACCGTGTCCCTACGTCCATTTTTCCGATTGTAAGAACTGCTGCATTTTGTGGATCAATTGTACGTGAAACGATCGATTGAACATTCATGACAAAAGAAGAAGCAACTACTGCTGCATCAATACAATCTTGAGGAATGGCACCGTGTCCACCTTTACCAGTAAAATGAACTTTAAAAATATCCGCTGCGGCAAATGAAGGTCCTGGTGAACAAGCCACTTTGTTGGTTGGAATTTGCGACCAAATGTGTATGCCAAATACATTATCGACACCTTTCATAGCGCCTTGTTCCACCATAGCTTTCGCGCCTTGCGCAATTTCTTCTGCTGGTTGAAAAAGGAGTCGAACATTTCCTGGAAGTTCCTCTTTAATTTCGGAAAGAGCTTTTGCGGCCATTAAAAGCATAGATGTATGTGCATCATGACCGCATGCATGCATTTTTCCTGGTACTTTTGAAGCGTAAGGTACGTGTGTGTTCAGCTGTTCTACAGATAGAGCATCCATATCCCCACGCAAAGCGACCGTTTTTCCGCTTCTTCCGCCTTGAATCTCGGCGATGACTCCGGTTGGCTTGGTTTTTCGATAGGAAATACCCAGCTCGTCAAGATAGTTGCAGACGAAAGTTGTTGTATTCACTTCTTCAAACGACAATTCTGGTTCACTATGAAGTTTACGACGAAGTGCTATCAATTCTTCACGATTCATTACAATTAGTTCTTTCATCTTCTGATTAATCATATTTTATCCTCCGTTAACTGTTTAGCGGCTTCATAGATAATCGTTGCGCCGTCTGCGAGATGACTTGAATCGGACCATTCCTCCGGGCAATGACTGAGTCCATCCTTGCTTGGAATAAATACCATTCCACAAGCCGTAAAATCTGAAAACACCATAGCATCATGACCGGCTCCGCTGTTCATAGTACAATAGGGGATTTCCAATGTCTCACTTGATGCTTTTAATAATGAACGAATCTCTTCGTCCAACTCTTTAGGCTCTATATAGAGCATCTGTTCACAAGAAGAATGGATGCCACCGAGACTTTGTGAGTCCACTAATTCTTTAACTTTCTGAACGGCATTCAACACATGTACTTCTTTTCCTGAGCGGATATCGACTGTAAAGACGACTTTATCAGGGATGACATTTGCTCCGTTTGGATAGACATTCAGTCTGCCTGTAGTAATGACTGTACCTGCACCTTCATCTTTTGCGAGTTGTGGGAAAGCAGCAATAATTTGCGCAGCCGACACAAGTGCATCCGAGCGCCGATCCATTGGCGTCGTTCCCGCATGACCTGCTTGTCCTTGAACCGTCACTTCTAGTTGGGTCAGCCCAACAATTGCCTCGACTACACCGATTTGAAATCCTGTTTCTTCAAGAATTGGGCCTTGTTCAATGTGAAGTTCTAGAAATGCTTTAATCGTTTTTGGATCACGTTTCTTGATATTTTCTGGATCCAATCCAATTTTCTGCATAGCGTCGACGGCCAATTCACCATCTTTGTCCGCCAATTTGTTGAAATCCTCCATAGATAGTAAGCCCATCATCCCTCTAGATCCCATTAAACCACCACCGAACCGAGAACCTTCCTCTTCCACAAGTGCGATGATTTCAAGTGGATAATCAGGTTTAATATTATTTTCTTTAAATAAAGCGGCAACTTCTAACCCAACAATTACGCCCGCTGCACCATCATAGGCACCGCCATTAGGAACCGAATCAAAATGGGAGCCTACAATCACAGATGGTGCATCTGGAATCGTTCCATCAAGCTTCCCAAAAATATTTCCGAAACCATCCTCAGTAACGACAAGATTATATTCTACCATTTTTTCTTTAATGTATATTCTTGCATGTAAATCTTCCATTGTATATGTAAGTCTTGTCACTCCAACACCGGGTGTGGAGGTGAACTGACTTAATAACTCAATATGCTGTTCAATTCGTTGTACATTTGCCTTCATTAAAAATTCCTCCTAATTTACAGAAGTCCTACGAAGAAGCCCGCAAGTATTACTGACACAATAGTGACACTTATAAATCCACCCACAAGCATTGGTGGAAGCATATGGTCATTCAGTGCTTGTCTTTCATTTTCATCATCGGTCAAAGAATTAATGACTTCATTTGTAATAATGTAATCAGCTGGGAAGCCGTATAAAGCAGTTAAGGAGACGGCAAAAGCCATTTCTTTACTAACTTTAAGCACTTTTCCAATAAAAAACGAGAAGATATACATACCGATTACACCTAAAACGATACAGCCAACAAGGGGATACAAAATTTCCATCATCATAGATGGAGTAGCATTCTTCAAACCATCAAAAATGAATAACATCAGGGCCATCATCGCAAGTCCAAAGCCATTTGCTTTTTGCAATATTTGTCGTTCCAAGAAACCTACACTCGTTCCAATAATTCCGAACAATAGACAAAGTACATAAGGGCTTACCGTCACAAATGGTGCAAGTAACGTGGAAACAAGGTAGGCAAGATAAGCGACAAAAGCAAGTCTGAAAAACTTGAAATAATCGGTATTGTATTTTTGGGGTAACTTTTTAAATAATTTAAGCTCAGCTTGTTCGGTTGTTATTGATGGGTCTACTTTTTTACTCTTATCCTCAAGTGTACCGTTTCTATATTTAGAAAGAAGCATTTCACCTTCTTTTTTAAGTACGATAGACGTCAGTGGATAACCTGCAAAGCCTTGCATAACGTAAATGACAATGGCAAAAACAGATAATGTAACAAGACCCGCATTCGCAGCACCTTCAGACATGATTAATGCTGAAACGACACCGCCAACAAGAGGTGGAATCGCAACGATGATTGTTTCAATACCGAACAGGAATGTACCAATTGAAAATAGAATTACGATAATACCTAAGATACCAGAAATTGAAATTAAAATTGTTTTCCACTGCTCTTTCAATTGTTGAATCGATAATAATGTACCCATATTTGTTATAAGTAAGTATATCATCATGACCGCGACGGCAGGCGGTACTCCAGCAAGTGCAACGATATCTTGTGGGAAAAATGTCCAATATCCAAGTAAGAATAGAATCGCACAGACGAAAACAGATGGGATCCATGCTTTTGTTCGGACAGAAACTAAATCTCCAATAAATAAAATTGCAATCAATATAACTAGCGCAAGCATTTGAGACAATGTTTTCTCTCCATTCTGAAAAAAAGATTTTATTCAAGATAACATACTATATTGTGAAATAGTAGTGTAAGTTTTAACTAAGTGAAGTTATTTGAGTATAAGGCAACCGATACTACGGTATGTTGAATTGACTCGTCTAATGTAGTATTGATGGTTTTGAAAAGTTGATTTTTATTAAGATAAATGAATGACTAAAAAATAGAGGAAGTACAATAAATAGATTGTTTTTTAAAAAAGGTGCTATACTATTAAAAAAACGGGTTTTTATTTCAATTAATTATTATTTTAATTTAGAAAGATTGAGGAATATTATTATGGAAAATCAAAAAGGCGTATTGTCAATACTATTAATGAATTTATTTATCGCCTTTTTAGGCATTGGTCTAGTAATTCCAGTACTTCCTACAATAATGAATGAGCTGAATATTAGCGGAACAGTTGTGGGATATATGGTGGCAGCATTTGCGATTACACAGCTGATCTTTTCACCGATTGCTGGTCAATGGGTAGATAAATATGGACGTAAAATCATGATTGTTGTGGGATTATTTATATTCGGTTTTTCGGAGTTTTTATTTGGATATGGAAAGTCGGTTGAGGTGCTGTTCATCTCCCGAATGCTTGGAGGTGTGGGCGCTGCATTTATAATGCCTGCAGTGACAGCATTTATTGCAGATATTACAACAACTACAAACCGTTCCAAAGCACTTGGTTATATGTCAGCTGCAATTAGTACAGGGTTTATAATCGGTCCTGGAATTGGCGGTTTTTTAGCTGAAATTGGTACTCGGGTTCCTTTTTACTCAGCAGGTGTTCTTGGCGTTCTTGCTGGTATCCTTTCGTTGGTTCTATTAAAAGAGCCCGAGCGAGGAGAACAAGAAGTTCCAGTTTTTGGACAAAAGACGGGATTACGTCGTATTTTCATTCCGAAATACCTCATAGCGTTTGTTATCATATTTGTTTTATCCTTTGGACTTGCGGCATTTGAATCGTTATTTAGTTTATTTGTTGACCATAAGTTTGGATTCACGCCAAAAGACATTGCAATTGTAATAACAGGTAGTGGAATAGTTGGGGCGGTTGCACAGATATTATTGTTTGATCGATTAACAAAATACATGGGTGAAATCAATCTAATTCGACTCAGCTTAGGTATTTCGACCATTCTTGTTTTGCTGATGACGTTTGTTAGTTCCTATTTCTCTATACTTCTAACGACATTTGTATTGTTTGTTGGTTTCGATTTAATACGTCCAGCCGTTACATCTTATCTATCAAAAATTGCAGGTAACGAGCAAGGTTTCGTTGGCGGTATGAACTCAACATTTACAAGTTTAGGGAATATTTTCGGTCCAATTATTGGTGGAGTGTTATTCGACATTAACTTGAATTATCCGTATTATTTTGCGGCTATCGTATTACTCATAGGCACAATTATTGCCTTGTTTTGGAAGAAACCCAAAAATATC